>NZ_JBFBFP010000020.1:0-136443 GCF_040684275.1 Streptomyces sp. NPDC091371 | reverse complement strand
GAAGGCCATCGCGAAGCGACGCGACGACGAAGGAGGAGCGCCCTTGACGAGCCGTTCCGACACGGAAGGACTATGGGACTGACGGGAAACCCCCCGCGCCCTCTCTGATTCCGCCCAACCCGGACCCCGCCATCAGTCCGACCCTTCGTACAGGACCGGCCCGGCTCAGCCGAAGCGGCCCTCCACGTAGTCCGACGTACGGGGGTCGGAGGGGGTGGAGAACATGGCCGAGGTGGGGCCGTGTTCGACGATCCGGCCCGGGGTGCCCTGTTCCGCGAGGAAGAAGGCGCACTGGTCGGAGACGCGGGCCGCCTGCTGCATGTTGTGCGTGACGATGACGATGGTGACCTCGTCGGCCAGCTCTCGGATGGTCTCCTCGATGCGGCGCGTCGAGGTCGGGTCCAGTGCCGAGCAGGGTTCGTCCATCAGCAGGATCTTCGGCCGGACCGCCAGTGAGCGGGCGATGCACAGGCGTTGCTGCTGACCGCCCGACAGGGCGCCGCCGGGCTGGCGCAGCCGGTCGCTGACCTCCTTCCACAGGCCTGCCTTGGTCAGGCACTCCTCTACGAGGTCGTCCTTCTCGCTGACCGAGGCGCGGGCTCCGGTGAGTTTGAGGCCCGCCGTGACGTTGTCGTACACCGACATCGCGGGGAAGGGGTTGGGCTTCTGGAAGACCATGCCGATGCGCCGGCGGGCGTCCGTGAGCCGGCGGCCGCGGGCGTAGACGTCCTCGCCGTCCAGGAGTACCTCGCCCGCGAGTTCGGCGCCGGGGATCAGCTCGTGCATGCGGTTGAGGATGCGCAGGAACGTCGACTTCCCGCAGCCCGAGGGGCCGATGAGGGCGGTCACCTGCCCTCCGGGCATGGTCAGCGAGACCCGGTCGAGGACCTTGCGGCCGCCGAACCAGGCGGAGATGTCGCGGGCGTCCAGGGAGGAGGCTCCGGTGGCGATGGTCCGGGGCAGGGGGATCGTCTCGGTCATGGGGGCCTCGTTCACGGGGGTTGCGGGATTCACCGGGTTTGCGGGATGTGCGGGCTGCGGACGTTGCGCGGGATGCGCAGCGCCTATAGGAGGTTGGGCAGGAGTAGTGCGGCCTGGTCGGCCGCCGCGAGGCCCAGGGCGGCCAGGACAGGAAAGCCGACCAGCCAGGTGTGGCCGCGGCCCCAGCGGACCCGGGCCCAGGCCAGGGCGGCCGCGGCGAGGAGGAGGGCCTGGCCCCACAGGACGAGCGGGATCCAGGCCGAGCCCTGGCCGGCCATCGGAGCCTCGTCGGCGGCCAGGCGGCCGGGGGTGCGGCCGCCGGACTGCTGGGCGGGCGAGACGAGTTCGGCGTCGACCTGGAGTACACCGCCGGGCATGTACGGGGTGCCGTCGGCTGTCATCAGGGTGAGCAGGCCGGCGTTGCCGGTGGGTTTGGCGGGCTGGGGGTCTCCGGCCCGGCGGACGCCGAGGACGCGGTACTGGTGCTCGCCCTGGCCGGTCGTGACGGTGAAGGATTCGCCCTTCTCCAGGTCCTCGATGTGGCCGAACGGGCCGCCGTAGCCCGCCTGGCGGCCCATCAGGATGCTGGTGCCGGGCTGGCCGGGGAGCACGGTGTCGCGGCGGTGTCCGGGGCCCGCGGCCAGTACTTCGGCGGTGGTCGCCTCGCGGACGACCTCCCGTACGCCGATCTGGGGGATCGTGAGGAGGGCGACGGGGTCGCCCGCCTTGGCGGGGCCGACCGGGGCGGTGGCGTTGGCCAGTTTGTCGCGCAGCTGGGCGTAGCCCACGCGGCGGTCCCGCTCGTGGCGGAGGTGGCCGAGGGGGCCGATCTCGGCGACGAAGCCGAGGAGGAGCGCGCCCAGGATGGCCAGGGCGGCTCCGGTGGCCCACAGTCCGGGCCCCGCGGGCGGGGCGGTGGGCTTGGCGGTGGGGGGCGGCACCTGGCCCGCCGGAGCCTTCCAGACTCCGGCGGGGTCGGGGTGCGCGTCCACCACTGGTGTGGATGTGGCTGTCATCTGTCGTTCTCCGGTGCTCAGTTGCCCGAGAAGGTCAGCAGCCCGCGGCGGCGGGCCCACCAGACGGCCGTGCCGCCGGTCGCGACGAGGCCCGCGGCGATCAGGGCGAGGAGGGCGTTGTCCGTGCCGGTGTTGGCGAGGTTGCCGCCTCCGGTGCCGCCGGATGTGCTGCCCGAGGCGCCGCCCGAGGTGCTGCCGCCCGTGCCGCCGGTGCTGCCCGTTCCGCCGGTGCCGCCGGTGCCGCCCGAGGTGGAGATGCTGGTGGAGACGCCGACCGTGCCGCCGTTGGTGGTGGCGGTGCTGGTTGTGGTGGGCGTGGGGGACGCGGTGTCCGTGGCCGTGGGCGTCGGGCTGGCCGTGCGGGTCTGGGTGGGGGTCGGCGTCGGGGTCGGCGTGGGCGTCGGGTTCTGGCCCCCCGGGTCCGTCGTCACGTACGCGGTGTTGGAGGTGAACCACACCGACCCGGTGAACTCCCCGTACGTCTCGGTGCCGAAGGCCTTGCGGCAGACCACCGTGAGGTCGTAGCGGCCCTCGAGGGTGGTGAAGCCGGCCTCGTTGGCGTAGTCGCGCATGGTCATCGTGAGCGGGACCGCGATGCCGCCGGAGGGGGCCTGCCCGTACGTGGAGATCGGGGAGTTGCCGACGACGTTCTTGCCCTCGGCGGGGAAGCCCTTGCCGGTGACCTTCGCCAGGATGTTGGTGGCGGGCGCCGGGCAGGCCGCGGAGGTGGTGAGGTCCATGCTGGTGGTGTCGGTGCCCGTGGCGGGATTGATCGCGGCCGTTCCCACGGGTGCGGCCGCTTCGGCCGCGGTGGGCAGGGCGAACGCGGCGGCGGTGGCGGCCGACGCGGCGGCCACGGCGACGGCCGCTCCGGCCGCTCCGCGCCGAATGGTGCGGGTGAACTGCACGATGGGCTCCTTGTTGGCGTTCTCACGAGTGGTGCGCCGGGGGGTCGGCGCGGCAGCCGCGGCCCGGGCCAGGCGCCTGCGGCGCCGGACCCACAGCCCGCCCGCGATGATCAGCAGGACCAGCGCGAGCAGGGTCCACGGGACCGTCCACAGCGACACCGAGCGGGTCAGGGACGGGAGCTTGGGGTCCACGCCGTCGCGCGCGACGACCGGCTGGATGGAGACGACGGCGGAGGAGCGCACCGCGGGCGTCACTCCGTCGGCCTTGGCGGTGACCTTCAGCGAACTGCCCGGGAGCAGGTCGCCGAGGTCCTTGAGGCCGCCGGCGGTGACGGAGGTGCCGAGGAGGCTGTTGATGCGGACGGCCTGGCGGGCGCCGAGCCGGACGTTGCCGGTGTTGCGCAGGGTGTAGGTGACGGTGGCCGAGCCCTTGCCGAGGGGGCTGTACGTGCCTTCGTAGGAGGCGGTGACGTCCTCGACGGACAGCTGCGGGGTGAGGGTTCCGGCGGCGCGGATGTACACGCGGCTGCCGACGCGCTGGTCGAGGCGGACCTTGTTGCCCTGGGCGTCCTCGCCGCCGCCGGCGAGGGTGGCGACGATGCCGGCGGTGTGGTCGCCGGGGGTGACGTTCGCGGGGACGGTGAGGGTGAAGGGGACGATCACGTTGCCCTTCGGGGGGACCGTGACCTTGTCCTTCTCCATCTTGATCCAGCTGCCGGCGTCCTTGGGTGCCTGGCCGGCGGGCAGCAGGTCGAAGCCGCCGTCGACGGTGTTGACGGCGTCGCTGGCGTAGACGGCGAGGGTGAGGGGCTCGTCGCCGTAGTTCCAGACGGCGATCTGGTCGCGAAGGCCCGCGCCGCCGGTGACCCCGTACGAGAAGTGGGCGCGGGCGTCGGGTTCCTTGGGGCTCGCCGGCTGTACGCCGAAGGTGGCCTTGCGGTCCTCGGCCGGCGCGAGGACGGCCGCGGGGGCCGCCGCCGGGACCGCCGCCGGAGCCGCCGGAGCCGCCAGGGCCGGGGCCGCGTGCGCGGCGGGTGTGTGGAGCAGCGCGAGCACCAGTGCGAGGAGCACGGCGGCCGCGGCGGGGCCCGGGTGGCTGCGACGCCGGGCGGGGGCGGTGGAGGTCATGGCGCGGGCGTCCGATCCGGGTAAGGGCGGTGGGTCCAGGCGTCAGGGGCGGGGCGGAACGGGCTTCCGGTGGGAGGGGTCCGTTCCGCCCCGGGGCTCACGCCTGGATCAGATGGCGGTGAGGGTGAGGGTGGCGGAGTAGGTGCCGGCCACCGTGGAGGTCGGGACGTTCAGCGCGAGGTCGGCGGTGACGTGCGCGGTGCCGAGGCCGGTGCCGTTGGCGAGGGTGCGGGCGGACTTGAGGCCGGCCGTGCCCGTGTCGCCGTTGGCCGCGCCGTGCGCGGCCGCGACGGCGGAGCCGGGGGTGACGGTCTGCGCGGGCGCCTTGTCGACGAGCTTCGGGGCCCAGCCGAGGTTCTGGCCGTTGATGGCGTGCGCGGCGCCGTCGGAGAAGTCGGTGACCTGGCCGCTGACGGTCCAGCCCGGGTTGCCGGCGCGGGTGTCGGTGAGGGTGACCGGGTTGATGGATCCGGCCGTGGTCAGCAGGTCGCCGTCGGCGTTGAGGACCGGCGAGGGCAGGTTGACCTGCGGGTTGGCGACGCTGATCACGAGCGCGCCGGCGTTGACGGTGGTGGTGATGGTTTCGGAGGCGGAGACTCCGGCGAACGCGCCGACCACGTGGGCGATGCCGCCCGAGTCGGAGCCGAGGTAGGCGGCCGGGTTCGTCGGGACGAACACGGCGGTGAAGGAGTGGTCGCCGACCGGCAGGCTGCTGGTGGTCAGGACGGCGGTGCCGGCCGCGACGGGGACGGTGCCCAGGGTGGTGGTGGTGCCGCCGACGGTGTCGGTGAACTTCACCGAGCCGGCCGCGCCCGCGGGCGTGACCGTGCCGGTCAGGGTGACCGGGCTGTACTGCGGCGAGGTGCCGGCCGGGGAGACGGCGAGGGCGGTGGTGGTCTGCGACGCCGGGACGGCCTGGACCGCGTAGGAGACGTGGGCCGAGGTGGAGCCGTTGTAGGAGGCGTTGGACGGCGTGAACACGGCGGTCAGGTCGTGCGTGCCCGCGGCGAGGTTGCTGGTGGTGAGGGCCGCGATGCCGCCGGAGACGGTGACGGGGTTGCCGAGGTTGCCCGCGCCGTCCTTGAACTGGACGGTGCCGGCGGCGCCGCCGGTGGGGGTCACGGTCGCGGTGAGGGTGACCGGGGTGCCGGCCTGGGCCGGGCCGGCCGGGGTGACGGCGAGGGCGGTGGCGGTGTCGGTCTTCACCGCCGGGTCGTTGGCCTGGTAGGTGGTGTTCGAGGTGAACCAGATGGCGCCCGTGTAGTCGCCGAGGCTGGTGCCGTTGAAGGCGGTGCGGCAGATCACCGTGAAGTCGTACTTGCCCTGGAGGGTGGTGAAGCCCGCCTGGCTGGCGTAGTCGCGCATGGTGGAGGTCAGCGGGATGACCATGCCGCCGCCCGGGCCGGTCGGGTAGGTGGCGATCGGGGAGTTGCCGACCACGTTCAGGCCGCCGGCGGGGAAGCCGGAGCCCTCGACCTTGACCAGGACGTTGGTGGCGTTCGCCGGGCAGGCGCCGGAGGTGGTGAAGGCGATGCCGGAGGTGTCGGCGCCGGTGGCCGGGTTGATGTCGATGGTGCCGATCGGGGCGGCGTACGCGGCGCTCGCGCCGGCCAGGCCGGCCGCGAAGGCGGTGGTCAGGGCGGCGACGCCCAGGGCCATGGCCCGTGAAACTCTGTTCTTCAGCACGGTGCTCTCCAGAATCGGAAGATCAGGAAGATCAGGCGGTACGGATCAGGGATTTCAGGGCGTTCAGGGGGTCTGCTTGGTGATGTCGCCGCAGTTCGGGTTCGTGGCGAAGCCGTACGTGTTGATCACGGAGGTCTGCTTGCAGATCTCCGAGTTCGCGCCCACGAACACGGTGCTCCAGGGCGCGGTGCCGGTCTTGCTGGTGGGGATGACGTTGTAGACGTCGCGCTTCACGGCGAAGCCGTTGTTGAGGACGGTGGGCGCCAGGCCGTCGATGGTGCCGAGGATGGCGCGGCCGCGGAGGTCGGCGATGGTCTGCGAGGACTGCGCCTGGTACTGGGCGATGGAGAACGGCACGATCGACTTGTCGTCGAGGACGCGGCCGTCGTGCTCCTGCACGTTGGCACCGGCCTTCTTGTCCTTGATGCAGGGGTAGACGCCGGCGACGACGTCGGCGTCGGTGATGCCCATCTGGGACTCCCAGAAGCTGCGGGTGCCCGAACCGGCCTGCGGCAGGTAGACGGTCATGTCGTAGTTGGGGCCCGCGCCGACGTAGTTCGGGTCGCAGTGGTAGATCGCCTTGAGGTCGGTCAGCGACAGCTTGCGCGGGATCGCCGAGCCGGGGGTGATGGCGTAGCTGACGCCGTCGACCGCGAAGGGGACGTAGGTCAGGCCGGGGGCCGCGGCCGCCAGGTTCAGGGAGGAGGAGCGGGCGAAGTCCAGGCAGCCGTTGTTCGCCTGGAGGGAGGTCAGCAGCGCGGAGCGGCCGGCGCCGCTGCCGTTGGGGCGCGGGATGGTGCAGTTCGCGTTGACCGCCGGGTCCTTGGTGGTGATGTTCGCGGAGCCGGTGGCGTCGTACGAGCCGAGGACCTTCTGGCCGCCCACGGTGATGGCGGCGGCGAGGCCGTTCATGACGTCCTGGGTGGTGTCGGATCCGACACCGGCGAGCTGGCGGTAGGGCGGCGGGCCGGCCGGGTCGGCGAAGGCGATGCTGCCGCCGGTGGCGCCGAGGGCCAGGGCGGCGGCCGCGACGGCGACGGCGATCTTCTTCTTGTTCACGCGGGTGTACCCCTCAGATAGGCTGCGCCCCGGGTGGTGCCCGGTGCGCGTTGGGTGAAGTTCCGTTGGCGCGGACGAATCGGACGGTTGTAGCCGGGTATCACCTCCCCCCGCCGAGGCGGCCGGCGCCTGCTCGCAGGGCCTGGAGGCGGGGCAGGAGCCACGGCCAGTACCGGGGCAGCAGCGGGCCGGCGAAGGCCGCGAGCGCGCCGAGGATCAGGCAGATCAGCAGGACGTGCCGGACGGCGCCGACGACCCACCGCGGAGTGTCCGCGGTGGCCTGGGCGGCGGGGGTCTGGGCTGCCGGGTTGCCCGCGGTGGTGGCGGGTGCGCCGGGTGCGGCCGGGGCGGCTGCGGCCGGAGCCGCGGCGCCCGCGGTGGCGGCGGATCCGCCCGCGGAGCCGCCGGTGGCGGTGGCGCCGCCCGAGCCGGTGGCGGATCCCGAGCCGCTCTGTGAGCCGCCCGAGGTGGCCGACGTACCACCGGATTCGGTGGATCCGCCCGTGGTTCCGGAGGTCGAGCCGCCGGTGGAGGGCTTCTTGCCGGCGTCGGCGGTGACCTTGCGGGCCGCCTCGCGGGTCTGGGCGCGCAGGGCCTCCGGCAGCGGGGCGTATCCGTGGGGCAGGGTGCCGGCGGACACGCCCGGGGTCTGGCCGGAGTCGGCGGCGTAGGCGAGGAGGCTGCCGTAGTCCTTGCCCTCGGCGACGGTGAGGTCGGCGGGCACGGTCGCCGCGTAGGTGAGGACGGTGAGGGGGTACGCGGCAGGGTTCTCGGTGGCCGGGTCGGGGGAACTGAAGCCGTCCGGGCCGGGCTTGCGGGCGCCCGCGGCGGCGATCAGGGCGGCCGGTTCGGGGGCGACGAACGTGCCTGCCGCATTGAGGAGTTCGGCGCGGACCAGGCCGTACCGTTCGGCGGTGGCGGTGTCGGTGACGGCGAGCACGGCCCTGGCGCCGGCGGGCTGCGGCGGGTCCTTCTTGTAGGCGGGGGGCGTGACGGTCGCGTCCCAGGAGGTGCGGGCGAGGGTGTCGCCGCGGCCGGCGGCGCGGGCGGCGGCATGCATGTCGCTGGCGTAGGGGTGTTTGTCCTGGATGCAGAGCGGGAAGGACGGCCGGTCGTCGAAGGGCTGGCAGTACGGGTCGCTCTTGGGGAAGTTGTCGAGCGGCAGCGCGAGGTCCTTGTAGTGCGGGTTGACGTGCATGCCCGCGTACGCGCGGTCGCCGTGCGTGCCCGCGTTGTCGGGGACCCCGCGCAGGAACTCCTGGGCGGCCGGGTCCTGCGCCACCCATTCCCACAGCTGGCGGGTGGTGTCGGCGAGCGGCTGCGGTACGAGGGCGTCGCCGAGCTTGCCGCCGAAGTCGAGGCCGGCGTAGTCCGGGTTGTGGCGGGCGAACTCGGGGTCGCGGCCCAGGTTCTCCGGGTTCTTGGCGGTGCTCTCGGCGAAGCGGGAGTTGCCGTCCTTGTAGGACTCGGTGAGCAGCTTCGCGACGAGGCGCGGCGTCAGTTTGAGGGAGCCGAGTCGGGTGCCGTTGCGGGCCTTGACCTCGTCGGGGGCGTTGAAACCCGCCTGGCTCTCGATGAAGAAGCCGATGGTGATCCCGGAGAGCGCGACCGGCGCGTAGACGGGTGTGCGGGCGGCGTCCGGTGCGGTCTGGGCCGGGCGGCCGAGGAAGACCAGGCCGGGGGTGCCGGAGAGGAGTTTGACGCGGGCCGTCTCGTCGGGGACCTGGGCGTAGCCGTAGATGGCCTTGCCGCCGGTCTGGCACAGCGCGGGCTGCCAGCGGGTGACGGCTTCGGCGGCCATCTCGCTGCCGAGCGTGCCGCGTTCCTCGGCGCCGATCGGGCAGAAGCTGCCGAGGGGTTCGAAGCCGAGGGGGACCAGGAGGCGGTGTTTCCAGTTGGCCGGGCTGAGCGGGGAGGACTGGAGCTGGCCGCCGGACTGCTGGGTGTACGGGGTGCCGTCGATCTCGGTGGTACCGCGCGGGACGACGACGAGCCAGCAGCCGCGTCCGGTGGTGTCGCCCTGCGCGTCGCGGACGCCGGCGCCGCAGCCGAGGCCGGGGGCCTCGATGGCGGTCTGCGCCTCGAACCAGACCTCGCCGTTGCCGCGGCCGTTGGTGCGGGCGTAGGGGACCTCGTTGGTGCTGTTGACGTCGAAGAACTCGTTCCAGTTGCCGGGGCTGACCGGGTCGGCGTTGACGGTGCGGAACGGGGCGTACGAGATTCCGCTGGGGGTGGGTGGGGGCAGCGGCTGGTTCTCCGCGTCCTTGAGGTTGTCGCCGTAGTTGAGCTGGCGGCTGTTGGTGTAGGCGCCGGCCGCCTGGTTGCCGGCGCCCGCGCCGAGCGCGGAGGAGCCGCCGAACTGGCACTGGTCGGTGGTGGGGCCGGTCGCGGCGTCGCCCCAGCACTGCATGATCTGGAGGTAGTTCGCGGAGTACGCGGTGTCCGAGAGGGTGGGTGCGCCGCCGGTCCAGGAGACCTTGACTACCTGGTTGACGAGGTTGCGGGTCTGGCTGACGGTCACCTTGAGGTCGGCGAAGGGGCCGGTGCCGGAGACGGTCGCCGCGGAGCCGTCGGCCGCGGGGGCGGCGTGGGCGGGCTGGCCGCCTGTACCTCCGGCGGCCACGACGGGGAGCAGGGCGAGGCAGACGACCCCGAACAGGAGCCGCAGCCTGCCACGTCGCGGCGTGCCGCCGCGCGGGTTGCCGCCGCGCGGGTTGCCGCCGCGCGGGTCGGTGCCCAGCGGTCTCAGCGGTATCCGCATCAGGAACCGCCTCCCGCGCGGCGCCGGGTCAGCCGCCGGGTGAGCAGCGGCGGGCCGACGGTCAGGGTGACGAGGATCAGGGCGCCGAGCACCATGAGCGCCGTCTGCAGGACCCCGCCGATGCCGGTGGCGGTGGTGACGGGGATGCCGAACAGGTCGCCCGCCGCGACGGGCCGGCCCGTCACCGGGTCGACGGCCCCCGCGCCGCCGTCGGCCGCCGAGCCGTCGCCGCCGGACCCGGAGCCGCCCTCACCGGAGGCGGCGCCCCCGGTCGCAGCCGCCCCGCCGTCGGCTCCGCCGCCGCCCGATCCGGAGCCGCCGCCGGACGCGGCACCCCCGGACGCGCTGCCGCCCGTACCGCCGCCGCTGCCGCCGGAGGCCGCGCCGCTGCCCGTCTGGGTGGGGGTCTTGTTGCCTCCGGTGCCCACCTCGCACTGGGTGGCGCCCTTCTTGTCGCACTCGGAGGGCTGCGGGGCGGTGTTGGCGAGGGTGTTGGTGCCGTCGGCGGAGAAGGTGGGGTTCTTGCAGTTCTTGATGTCGACGTTGGTGGCGACGACGCCGGGGATGCGGCGGACCTGTTCGAGCCCGGCCTGCACGAGGTTGATCGGCAGCGGGGAGTAGCCGAGCCGGTCGACCGAGCGCTGGCCCTCGCAGAGGAAGTAGTAGGCGAAGGCGCCGAGCGCCTTGCCCTTCTGCGGGTTGAAGTTGCTCTCCTGCGCGGTCGGAATGATCATGTAGCTGTAGCTGGAGAGCGGGTAGTTGCGGTGGTCGGTGCTCTCGTCGTAGACCTGGCTCAGGTCCTGGGTGAGGTCCGGCCGGATGCCGGCCTTGGTCAGCGAGACGGCGACGTTCTGCGCGGTGGGTTCGGTGTAGTAGCCCGAGCCGTTGAGGATCTTGGCGACGGGGAAGCCGGTGGTGGCCACCGCGTAGGAGTACTCGACGTAGGTGATGGTGCCCTGGTTGCCGTCCTGGGCCACGTAGCCGGAGACCCCGTTGGAGCCGGACTGGCCGACGAATCCCTTGCCCGCCACGACGGGGAAGTTGGAGGTCTGGCCGCAGGGCGTGGACCGGCCGGCCTTGGCGCAGTACGCGTCCCACAGCGCGGTGTGCCGCGCGCTCAGCCAGCTGGTGAGCTGGGCCGTCGTGCCCGAGCCGTCGGAGCGGACGACGGGGACGATGCGGCGGGCGGGGAGGGCGGCGGCGAGGGCCGGGTTGTCGGCCTTGATGGCCGGGTCGTTCCAGGTGGTGATGGTGCCGGTGAAGATCTTGGCGACGACCTCGCCGGAGAGCCGCAGGTTGGTGACCCGGCGGTTGCCGATCTTGAGGTTGTACATGAAGGCCGTGCCGCCCGCGACGATCGGCATGTAGCTGAACTTCCGCGAGGGCGCGTTGTCCACGACCCCCGAGTCCTTGATGCCGTAGGGGATCTCGGAGACTGCGAAGTCGACGGTGCCGTTGCGGAACTGGTTGCGGCCGTCGGAGGAGCCCGTACCGCTGTAGTTGACGGTCATGCCGTACTGCTTGACGTTGGCGCGCCACTGGTCGAGGGCGTTCTGGCTCCAGGTGGAGCCGGCGCCGGAGACCGGTACGTAGCTCTCGGCCGCGGCGGGGACGGCGCCGGGCAGGGCGAGGGCCACCGCGGCCAGGAACAGGGCGAGGGCGCGGACGACGAAGCCCGAGGGGGCACGTCCGGGGTGGGCCGGGGATCGTCCGGGCATCGGGAACTCTCCTGATCAGTGACGGGTCGTCGTCGTACGAAGCCGAGCGCTCGCAGCGCAGGCGGTGCGGGGCGCCCCGGGGGGGCGCGCGTGCGGGGTGCTGCGGGGCCGGTCCTGGCAGGCGCGGCCCGGCCGGGGCCAGGGCCGGCGGGGCCCCTAACTCCAGGGCGGAGGCTCGGGCCACCGGCCGTCGGACGCGGGACCGGAGCGGGGCCCGGCGCCCGGCCGCTTCGAGGAACCGGGCCCGGCATCCGGCCCCTCCGCCGGACCGGGTGCGGGGACAGGGGCTGCGGGCCCCGGCCCTCCGCCCGGCCGCCGCTCCGCAGACGGATCCGCCGCTGGCGGCGCGTCCTGCGGCGCCGCCCCGGCCTGCGGCACCGCCCCGGCCGGCTCCTCCCGCCCGAGCTCCACGCGGCGCCCGGCCGCCATCCGCTCCGCGTCGCGGCGCGAGGCGAGGACCCGGCGGTTCTGCTGGCTCCGGCTGAGCTGTCCGGGGGCCCGGCCGCCTATGACGCGGGCGAGCACGAACAGCAGCAGCACCAGCCCCATCAGCAGGGCCGCACACCCGAACCCGCGGGCGATCATCGTCTTGTCCGGGTAGCCGACCAGGCTGAAGGTGGCGAGCGGCAGCGACATCTGCGGCCCCTCGAAGGGGTTGGCGTTCAGCCCGGCCGCGATGCCCGAGGTGAGCAGCACCGGGGAGGTCTCGCCGATGCCGCGGGCGGTGCCCAGGATCACCGCGGTGGTCAGCCCGGAGCGGGCGGTGGGCAGCACCACCGTCCACACGGTGCGCCACTGGCCGGCGCCCAGGGCGTAGGAGGCCTCCTTGAGGGAGCCCGGCACCAGCCGGATCACCACGTCGGAGGCGCGGATGATGATCGGCAGCATCATCACGGACAGCGCGAGGGCCGCCGCGAAGCCGGACTTGTCGTGGCCGAGGGCCAGGATCCACGTGGCGTAGATGAACAGGCCCGCCACGATCGACGGCAGCGCGGTCATCGCCTCGACGATGGTGCGCACGAACCGCGCGTAGCGGCCGGGGACTTCGTTGAGGAAGACGGCACAGGCCAGCCCCAGCGGCACGGTGATCACCAGGGCGATGGCGATCTGCTCCAGGGTGCCCACGATGGCGTGCAGCGCGCCGCCCTCGGTGAGCGGGCTGAGCGGGCCGGCGCGGGACATGTCCTCGGTGAAGAAGCTGAGGTGGGACAGCGCCTCCCAGCCGCGCACGAGGGCGTAGCCGACGACGAACATGAGGCCGGCCAGGAGCAGTACGGCGATGGCGTGCACCTGCACCTGGGCGAGGCGGGCCCGGACGGCGGAGCCGTTCTCGTCGAGGGAGACGAGGACGGCGTACAGCGCCATGAACGTGAGGTAGAGGACGACCGTGAAGCCGAGCGGGGCGTCGAAGGGCAGGACCCGCCCGAAGAACAGCGAGGTCAGCGCGAGCGCGGCGGCGAAGGCCCCGACGAGGGCGAGGACGTCCCGGGCGTGCACGGTCGAGGTGTTGCGGCGGTACTCCGGGGGCACGCCGGGGCCGTCGTGGACCACTTCGGGGCATACGGTGCGGGGCGCTTCGGCGGTGGCGGCGCCGGTGCGGTCGGTGGTGACGGTCATGCGTCGGCCCCCGCTCCGGAGCGGCTGCGGGCGACGACGGAGGACGCGATGAAGTTGACGACCAGGGTCATCAGGAAGAGGGAGAGACCGGCGGCCATCAGGGCGGACATGCCGAACTCGCTGGCGGAGCCGTAGCGCAGGGCGATGAGGGCGGACACGGAGTTGGCCCCGTTCTGGAGGACGTGCCACTGCAACTCGAAGACCGGGGAGATGATCAGGAAGATGGCGATGGTCTCCCCCAGCGCGCGGCCGAGGCCGAGCATGGTGCCGCCGATGATCCCTCCCCTGCCGAAGGGCAGGACCACGGAGCGGATGACGCCCCACTGGGTGGCGCCGAGGGCGAAGGCGCCCTCGCGTTCGCCGGGTGGGGCCTGGGCGAAGGCCTCGCGCATCACCGAGCAGGCGATCGGCGTGACCATGAGCGCGACGACCATGCCGGCGATGAAGGTGGACGAGGTGTAGAAGGTGTTCGGGTTGAGCGGGTCGCCGGGGTTGTCCCCGTCGACGGCGAAGAGGGGGAACCAGCCGAAGTAGGTGGTGAGCCAGCGGGACAGGCCCACGACGTTCGGCTGGAACAGGAACAGTCCCCAGAGCCCGTAGACCACGCTGGGCACCGCGGCCATCAGGTCGACGAGGCTGATCAGGGTCCGCTTGAGGCGGCGCGGCGCGTACTCGGTGATGTAGAGCGCGGTGCCGGCGGCGAGCGGTACGGCGAAGATGATCGCGACGACGCCGATCAGGACGGTGCCGGGGATGACCGTCGCGATGCCGAAGTTGTGGGAGTCGGGCTCCCACGCGGAGGTGGTCAGGAAGGCCGGGCCGGCGTCGCGCAGGGCCTCCAGGGCGCGGCCGCCGAGGAACACGCCGACCAGGGTCATGATGACGAGCACGACGGCGCCGGCGCCGCGGGCGGAGCCGCGGAAGAACCGGTCGGCGGGGTCGCCGCCCTTGCCGAGCGGCCGGGGCGTGGTGCCGGGGTCGGGCGAGGGGTCGACGACGGTGGTGGTCGTGGTCGCGGTGGTCACAGGAGGCCACCCCCGCGTACGGCGAGGCCGGGCGCGTCGCCGGCGCCGGGCAGGCGCAGGCCGCGCAGCCGCCGGGTGTAGCTGACGCCGGAGGCGACCTGGGCTTCGGTGACGGCGGCCAGGAAGAGCTGGAGGCTGTGCCGGCACTCGCGCTGGCGGCGGAAGGTGCGTACGGCGACGGCGACGCAGGTGTCGTCGAGCACGAGCTGCCAGGTCCAGGCACCGATGCCGTTGCCGTTGCCGTTGCCTGGAGCGGTGGCGGTGCTCCCGGGGGACATCGCCACGAGCGCGGTCACCCGCTCGGCCTCGGCCCGCAGCCGCTCGACGGAGGCGCAGCAGGCGGCGAGGCTGCTGTGCACCCGCGGGCTGCGACCCAGTTCGTGGTTGTTGGCACCGACCAGACGCCAGGTCACGGCATCGGGTGCGTCGCCCGCCCCGACCTGGCCGGAATTACCCCCCGAGGCCTGACGTCGTGCGACGTCCACCCATGAAACGAACAGAAAGCGTGGCCGAGACACCGGGCCGCCCCCCTTCCCCACAAGCCGTGCGTGGCCGGAAATCGGCCACCCACCCACGGCCGCGGGCATGACAATCCACGGGGCATAGCGCTATGGAGCACACGGATTGGTGAAGCAGAAACGGAGAACATGTGAACGAGAAGAGGGGACGCCCGGCGGCCCACCTCCCGGCACCCCAAACCCAGCCCCACCAGCCGGAGCCACCACCTCGCAGCCCTCCACAGCGCCGTGCCACCAGGCCGCCGGGCCGCAGGCCTCCACGCCACCAGGCCGCCGTCCCGCCGTGCCGCGCGGGCAACGGCCTCGGCTGAGCCGCAGGCCGCCAAGACCCCAGACCGCCGCTGAGCCTCCAGACCACCGGGCCACCGGGCCACCGGGCCACCGGGCCACCGGGCCACCGGGCCGCATGCCTCCACTCCGCCAGGCCGCGCGGGCCGCGCGGGCCGCACGTGCAACGGCTTCGGCTGAGCCGCAGGCCGTCAAGCCACCAGACCCCTGGCTGCAGGCTTCCAGACCACCGGGCCACGGGGCTACCGGGCATCAGACCGCCGGGCCACCAGCCCTAGCCGCCGGGCCGCACGCTGCCGGGCCACCGGCCGCACGGCCGCGCAGGCCGCGGCCGCCGCCGGGCCGCAGCCCCGGCCACCGGCCGCCCGCCCGCCCGCGCCCCTCCACCGACCGCCGCCCGGCCCGCCGCCAGGCGCACGGTCAGCCCGCGATCGCTTCGTACAGCGAGAACACCGCCAGTGCCGCCATCACCGCCGCCGCCACCTTGGTGATCAGCCGCAGCGGTACGTACTTCATCAGCGTGCGACCGCCGAGGATGCCGATGCCCGCGACCGCCCACAAGGCCAGCACGGCGCCGAGTCCGACGGAGACGGGGTTGTCGTAGCGCGCCGCGAGGTTGGCGGTCATGATCTGGGTCAGATCGCCGAACTCGGCCACCAGGATCAGCATGAACCCGGCCCCGGAGACCTTCCAGAAGGACTGGTCGGCGGGCGGCTTGACCTCCTCCTCCCCGTCGCCCTTCTTCAGGAGCAGCATCGCCGCGCCGGCAAGGAAGAGGACGCCCACCACGGCCTGGACGAGCCGGTGCGGGAGCAGGGTGAGCACGCTGCCCGCGGCGATGGCGAGCGCGACGTGCACGGCGAAGGCGGCGGCGACGCCCGCGAAGACGTACGAGGCGCGGTAGCGGGTGCCGAGCATCAGACCGGCGAGGGCCGTCTTGTCGGGGAGTTCGGCAAGGAAGACGACGCCGAAGGCGATCGCCATGACGCTGAAGCTGAACACGGGGGTGGAACCTCAATCGGTCGGGCAGGACGCCGCCGGTACCGAGAGACCTGGGGTGTGTCAGGGGTCGCTTCGGCTCGGCGGCGCCCTGGTTTGCGTACGCGCGCACGAACGCGCTTCCGCATGGACAGGACACTGCGGCCGAAGGTCTCGCTGGCCGACCGCGGTCCGCGGCCTGCCTCCGGGCGCCGGCTGGGGTGACCCAGCAGTATGTCGACGGTCCGGCGAAGAGCTACTCCCCTTCTGCTCCGTCCAGGGTACGCGACACCGCCGAGCGCCCGTCATGGGCCTTTGGTCCCGAATACACCCGCCCGGCCGCTCCCCGCGCCATCCCGCCGGCCGACCCCCTCTTTCCGGAACATCAACTTCCGATTGAAACAAGGGGAGTTGTATGACTTGATGTGACGTGCACATGTCGCCAGGCTGTCACCTGGCGCCCATCCCCGCGAAACCCGGCGCCGACAGCATGGCCGCGCCCCGCCGGGGCCGCACGGCCACATCCCCCCACCCAGGGAGCCCCTCATGGCACTCATGCCCAAGATCTACGCGCGTCGAATTGGCGTGCTCGCGTCAGCAGCGGCGATGGCCGCGCTCACCTCCCTCGTGAACGCGCCCACCGCCCAGGCCGCCCCGCCCACCCCCATCAGCGCCTCCGCCGCCCGCTCGTACCTGGCGACCGTCACCCCGCGGGCCGAAGGGTCCAGCACCGGCTACAGCCGCGACCTCTTCCCGCACTGGAGCACCGTCTCCGGCACCTGCAACACCCGCGAGACCGTCCTCAAGCGGGACGGCGTCGGCGTCGTCCAGGACTCCTCCTGCGCCGCGGTGAGCGGCAGCTGGTACTCCGAGTACGACGGCGCCACCTGGACCGCCGCCTCCGACCTCGACATCGACCACGTCGTCGCGCTCTCCGAGGCCTGGCGCTCCGGGGCCAGCTCCTGGACCACCTCCAAGCGCCAGCAGTTCGCCAACGACCTCACCCGCCCGCAGCTCATCGCGGTCACCGACAACGTGAACCAGGCCAAGGGCGACCTCGACCCCGCCGAATGGCTGCCCTCGCGGACCGCCTACCGCTGCACGTACGCGCGCATGTGGGTCCACGTGAAGCAGTACTGGGGCCTGAGCATGGACTCCGCCGAGAAGACCGCGCTGGTGAACGTCCTCAACGGCTGCTGATCTTTTCCCTCGCTCCCCGCGCCTCTCCCCCGCCAGGGGGAGGCGCTGCTCCCCCTCCCCGTCGTACGGTGATCCAAGAGGATACGGAGGAGGGGGAGTTGCATGGCCGGACTGCGTCTGGGGCCACTGCTGCGCCACGTCGACTGGGACACCGGTCGGTCGGCCACCATATGGGTGGAGGCGGACCGCCCGTGCACGGCCGAGGTGCGGTGCGCGGACGGGGCGGGCGGCAGCGTGCGCACCTTCCAGATAGCCGGCCATCACTACGCGCTCGTGCCGGTGACGGGCCTGAGCCCGGGGGCGGTGACCTCGTACGAGGTGCTGCTCGACGGGGTGCGGGTGTGGCCGCTGCCCGACAGCCGCTTCCCCGCGAGCACGATCACCACTCCCGCCGTGGCGGGCACGGCGGGCTCCGGCCGGCCCGCACCCGGGGTGCGCGTCACCTTCGGCTCCTGCCGGCAGGCCGCGCCGCCCGCCGGACGGCACGGGCGGCACGGACCGGACGCCCTCGACACCCTCGCGGCGCGGCTGGCCGCCGACCCGGAGGCGGTGCGCCCGGACGTCCTGCTCCTCCTCGGCGACCAGGTGTACGCGGACGCGCTGTCGGCGGAGACCCGGCAGTGGCTGGCCGCCCGGCGGGACCTGCGGGAGGCGCCGGGCGCCCAGGTCGCGGACTACGAGGAGTACACGCGGCTCTACTACGAGTCCTGGCTCGATCCGGAGATCCGCTGGCTGCTGTCGACGGTGCCGAGCCTGCACATATTCGACGACCACGACGTCATCGACGACTGGAACACGAGCGCGGCCTGGCTGGCGGAGATGCGGGCGACTCCGTGGTGGCAGGAGCGGGTGCTCAGCGGACTGATGTCGTACTGGGTCTACCAGCACCTGGGCAACCTCTCGCCCGCCGAGCTGGAGGCCGACGCGCTGTACGGGGAGATACGGCGGGCCCCCGACGGCACGGACGCCCTGCGGGCCTTCGCCGCGTCGGCGGACGCCGATCCGGGCACGGTGCGCTGGAGCTACCGGCGCGACTTCGGCCGGACCCGGCTGCTGATGGTCGACACCCGGGCGGCGCGGGTGCTGGCCGAGGAGGGGCGGGCCATGCTCGACCCGGCGGAGCGGCAGTGGCTGCGCGACAACGCCCTCGCCGGGCACGGCGGTTACGACCACCTCCTGATCGGGTCCTCGCTGCCGTGGCTGATGCCGCCGCTCATCCACGACGCCGAGACGTGGAACGCGGCGGTGTGCCGCGGGGATCGCGGGGAGCGGTGGGCGCGGATCGGGGAGGACCTGCGGCGGCGCAGCGATCTGGAGCACTGGGCGGCGTTCCCGGCGTCGTTCGCGATGCTGTCGGATCTGATCGAGGAGGTGGCGACGGGCCCGCGGGCGCCGGCGACGGTGGCGGTCCTGTCCGGGGACGTGCACCACGCGTATGTCGCCGAGCCTCGAATACCCACGACGGCGCGGGTGTTCCAGCTGACGTGCTCGCCCGTGCACAACTCCATCCATACCGCCGTCAAATGGGGCTTCCGGCTGGGCTGGTCGCGGGCCGGCCGGTGGCTGGGCCGCGGCTTCACCCGCCACGGGCGCACCGGCCGGCCACCGCTG
Organism: Streptomyces sp. NPDC091371; assembly: GCF_040684275.1. NCBI lineage: Bacteria > Bacillati > Actinomycetota > Actinomycetes > Kitasatosporales > Streptomycetaceae > Streptomyces > Streptomyces sp. NPDC091371. The sequence goes on along the minus strand of NZ_JBFBFP010000020.1, from coordinate 117,949 downwards.
AGCTGGCGGCGTACGGGTGGGCCCTGGTTCGGGAACCAGCTGATGACACTGTCCCTCTCGGCCCGCACGGCGCGGCTTCAACTGCACCAGGCGCGCAAGAAGGGCAAGAACGGCGCCGAGCTCGTGGCCCTGCTGGACCGGGAGCTCACCGAGGCGGTGTAGGCAGCCGGTGGTGCAGCTGACACACGTGAGGTGAGGGGCGGCCCCGGGGGTTCAGGAGGCGGCCGCCGGGCGTAGGCTGTATGGCTGTCAGCCGCTCCTGCCGCTCCCCCGCGACGTCGCGGCGCTTCACGCCGCAGCACGTCAACCGGACTGGGGAGTCCCGCCTTGTTTGAGACTCTGGGGTCGCTGACCGCGAGCCCATGGATCTACGCCGTGGTGGCGGTGTCCGTCGTGCTCGACGTCTTCCTCCCGGTCCTGCCGAGCGGGGTCCTGGTCATCACCGCGGCGGCCGCGGCGGCGGCGGCCGGCGCGGCGGGGCCCGTACCGGTCACGACCCAGGTGCCGGACATCCTGGCCCTGCTGGTGATCGCCACGACCGCGTCGGTACTGGGCGACATGGCGGCGTTCCGGCTGGCCCGGCGCGGCGGGGCCCGGCTGGACCGCGCCATCGCCCGCTCCCGCCGGCTGACCCGGGCCCACGAGCGCCTGGGCACGGCACTGGCCCGCGGCGGCGGCGCCCTCGTCGTGATCGCCCGCTTCGCCCCGGCCGGCCGCTCGGTGGTGTCGCTGGGCGCGGGCAAGACCCACCGCAAGGTGAAGGACTTCCTGCCGTGGTCGGTGCTGGCCGGCATGGCCTGGGCGGGCTACAGCGTGGCCCTCGGCTACTTCGGCACCCAGTGGCTGGGCACCCAATGGCTCGGCACGGCCCTCTCCCTGGTGGCCCTCTTCGCAGCCGGCGCCCTGGCCGCCTTCCTCCTCCGCCGCCCCCACCCCACGACGGCGACCTGACCCCGCGGGCCCCACGGTGAGCCGCCCGCCCGGGACATCCCACCCGAGGCGGGGCAGGGCAGACCAAGGCGGACGCACGTCCGTACGCAAGGCGGCAGCGCCAGGGCGAGCGAAGGCCGGCCGGACCAGGGCGCGGCGGACCGTCGACCGGACCGATGGAGGCCAGGGCCTGGCGGACCGGGGAAACGGGCGGGCGACGTGCGTAGGTGCGCCACCGTATCCAGCAGGCACGAGCCGCAGCCACACGGGCGCCGCCCCCACCACGCACGCACGAACCCCCAGCCACGCGACCACCAGCCGCAGACACACTGCACCTCCCCGCACGGACGCCCCCTCAGCCACGCAGGCGCCGACCCCAGCCACGCACCCACGAGCCGCAGGCGCGCACGCACCGGCCGCAGGGGCGGCGCGTGGGGTCACGCCCCGCCGGCCCGGAACGGCGGCCCACGTACCACCGCCCACCGCGCCGGAGGCGTCCGGCTCCCCCGGGCGGAGCAGCGGCTCACCCGTTCACCCGGCCCCGCGCGCCGCGGCCCGGTCGGGCTCCTAGCGTCCGAAGTACGGTGCGCAACCGAATCCGCGTCACATCCGTGCCCTGGCCGCGCCGTTTCGAGGAGCCCGAGGAGTTCTCTCCATGCACGCCAAGCCGCCGCCGCACGCCAAGCCCCCCGCCCAGCCCCAGCCCCAGCCCCACCGCACCCGCACCCGCACCCGCACCCGCGTCACGGCCGTCGCCGCCGCGGCCTTCGCCGCCGCCCTCACCCCCGCCACGCTCGCCTACGCCTACCCCACCGCCACCGTCTCCCCCAGCACCGTCGCCCCCGGCGGCCGCGTCGCCCTCAACGTCGACGGCTGCGGCACCAGCACCGCACGGGTCACCTCCACCGCCTTCGGCGAGGTACGGCTGACCCCGGGCAACCTGAACACCACCAACCTCTTCGGCAGCGCCACCGTCTTCCGCAACGCCTTCACCGGCACCCACCGGGTCGTCTTCGAGTGTGGCGGCCCCGGCGGCGAGCGCGTCACCATCCCGCTCCAGGTCATCTCGGGCGCCGCGCGCGGCGGGACGGGCGGCAGCATCGGTTCCATGAGCCCGGGTCAGATCGCCGCGGGCGGAGCCCTCGCCGCCGGGGCGCTCGGCACCGGGGTGTGGCTGCTGCGCCGCCGCTCGGCCGGCTGACCACCCCTCCGCCCCCAACCCCCACCGCGGGGGTGGCCGTTGGTCCCGCCCTTCTCGGGACCTTCCCCACTCCCGCCCCGCGCCCGCCTCCGCAAGGCTGAAGCCACGAGACCTTCCGCCCTGCGAGGAGCCCGCCATGACAGACCAGCGCCCCGTGATCGCCGCCGTCGACGGTTCCGAGAACGGCAACCGGGCGCTGGAGTGGGCCATTTCCCAGGCCCTCCTGGCGGGCGCACCCCTGCGCATCGTGCACGCCCGCCTCTACATGAACTCGATCGGCTTCGCCCTGGGCGCGCCGCCCACCGAGGACGGCGTCGGCGACGACCCCGTGCTCGTCCGGGTCCGCGGCGCCCTCGAAGGCCGCGCCGGCCTGCCCCCGATCTCGTACGCCTCCCACCCCGGCACCCCCGACCACGTGCTCCCCGGCCTCGGCGAGGACGCCCGCGTGATGGTCCTCGGCTCGCGCGGCCGCGGCGGCTTCGCGAGCCTGCTGCTCGGCTCGAACGGACTGGCCTGTGCGAGCCGCGCCGCCTGCCCCGTGGTCGTCGTACCGCGCGCCGGGCCGTCGGCCCGGGACCCGTACGGTCAGGTCGTGCTCGGCGTGAACAGCGCGTCCCCGGACGACAGCACCACCTTCTTCGCCTTCCGCGAGGCGGCCCTGCGCCGGGCCCGCCTCCAGGTGGTGGTGGCGCATCCCTGGCCGGCCCCGGCGGTCACCGCCGTGGGGGCCATCGGCACGGCGGTGCACGACGAGACGGCCGCGACCGCCCAGGTCACGGCGCTGGCCTCGGCGCACGTACGCCCGCACGCGGAGCGTTTCCCGGAGGTGGAGGTCGAACTCGCAGCGGCTCCGGGCGACGCGGCCGGCCACCTGGTCGCCGCCTCGCAGGCCGCCGACCTGATCGTCATCGGCCGCCACCGCAAGCGCCCGCTCTCCCCGCACCTGGGCTCGGTCACCAACGCGGTGCTGCTCCACGCGGCCTGCCCGGTCGCGGTGGTCCCCCTGGGGGAGGACGCCGTCCCCGCAGCGGCCTAGGCCGGGTCACGCCGAGGCGGTGGCGGCCTGCCCCCGTACCTGGAGGCCGTCGAGCAGCGCCGCCGTGGCCTCGGCGACGGCGTCCACGGCCGCCTCGAACACCTCGTGGTTGTGCGCGGCGGGCGCCCGGAAGCCGGACACCTTGCGTACGTATTGCAGCGCGGCGGCCCGGATCTCCTCCTCGGTGGCCTTCTCGGGGATGGAGGGCGGGCGCAGGGTCTTGATGGAACGGCACATACCTCCACTATGCCGGGGGAAGTTCCGCCCCGGACAGCTTCATGATGAGCCCGGCCTGGATCCGCCCCCGCAGTTCCGGGTCCTCGACGGCGTCGAGCAGCCGGACAGCCTGTCGCATGCTCTCGACGGCCCGCCGGTCGTCGCGCAGCGAGGCGGTCTGGGCGGCCATGTGCCGCAGGGCGAGGTCGGCCCGCCGGTGGAACAGCTGCCCGATCAGGGTCACCACCAGCCCCGCCGATCCGGTCACGATCCCGAGGTAGAGGTCTCCGCTGGTCTCGGCCTTCCACACGGCCAGTCCCACCCCGAAGAGCAGGATCAGGGCCCCCGCCCCGGCGAACCGCTGGCTGGTCGCGAAACTGCTGCGGGCCTGCGTCAGCCCGTAGGCGTAGTACTCGACGAGGAGGGGCGTGAACTCGTCCCGCCGCTCCTCCGATGGCCCCAGGGGCGGCCGTACGGCACCCACGTCCTGGAACTTCGACCCGCCCACCCGCTGCCCGGGCACGGCCGGCTCCACGGCCGGGCCTGCGGCCGCCCCCTCCGCGAGCCGCGCGAGGAGCCGTGCCCGCTCCTCGTCCCGCCGCCGCTCGAACGCCTTCCCCCAGACCCTCTCGAACACGGCCACTCCCCCACCTCCGAGCCACCCGCTCACCCGCTCGCCCGCCCCCGACGATCCCATGCCCCCGTAGCCCGGCCAAGGGGTCGGAGCCGTGTGGCACAGTGGCCTGGGCGGTCTCGACGCGCGGGGGTGTACGGGTATGACGGTGCTCGGCAAGGGCGGCAACACGGCCATCACGGCGGAGCGGGTGACCGCGTCGCTGCACTGCGCGGGCGCCCCCGTGGACCTCAGCGCCCTCCTCGTGACGGCGGACGGCAGGGTCAGGTCGGACGACGACATGGTCTTCTACAACCAGCCGTCGGCCGAGTCCGGAGCAGTCCGCCACCGCGCGGCCGACGCCGCCGGCCCCGAACGCATCGAGGTGGACCCGTCGGCCCTGCCCGCCGACGTGGACCGGGTGGTCCTGATCGCGAGCTGCGACCCCGACGACGCCACCCGCACGTTCCGCGAGGTGAGCGACGTACGGGTGCACGCCGCCCAGGCCGGCACGGACCCGGTGGAATTCCTCCCGCCGCCCCTCACCGACGGCGAACGGGCCGTACTCCTCCTCGAGATCTACCGCCGCGGCACCGGCTGGAAGCTCCGCGCCATCGGCCAGGGCTACGCGGACGGCCTGGCGGGCCTGGCCACGGACTTCGGCGTAACGGTGACCCCCGCGGACCCCACCCCGGCCCCGGCCCCGACCCCCACCCCACCGCCCACCCTCCTCAAGGCCCCTCTAGGCAAGATCAGCCTGGACAAGGGCGGCCAGGCCTCCATCAGCCTGGACAAGCAGGACCGCGAGCTGGTGGTCACCGCCACCCTGGAGTGGGACGGCGGCAGCGAGCAGCGCCGCAAGCGCGGCGCCGACCTCGACCTCTACGCCTTGTTCGTACCGGCCGCGCAGGCCCAGCGCGGCGCCAAGGAACCCGGCACCCTCGTCCGAACGGGCCCCACCTCCCCGAAGGACTCCAAAGCCGTCTACTACAAGGACCTCGGCTCCCTCACCGAACCCCCGTTCATCAAGCTGGACGGCGACGCCCGCGAACCCGGCTGCGAAACCCTCCGCATCACCCGCCCGGAGGAACAGGGCTACGTCCTGCTCTGCGCATACTCTGCCGTCAGCAACGGCTTCGGCTCCTTCCGCAGCTTCGGCGCCCACGTGGTCGTCACGGACGGCCGCGGCTCCACCGTGACGGTGCCCCTCTACGAGAACACCAAGACCCGCTACTGGGTGGCCATCGCCCTGGTCGACTTCACCACCCCGAACGGCGCGGCCATCCGCCACATCGAGGCGTACAGCTCCCGCATGACGGAACGCCGCCCTGTACTCCACGCGGATGGCACGATCCAGATGAACGGCGGCCCGGTGGAGTTCAAGCGCCCCGGAACCTAGACTGACGAAGCCATGAAAGATCCCCAATTCCAGGGAGATGTCCAGTATGGCCAAGCGAGGTAACAAGAAGCGCGCCCGCAAGAAGAAGAAGGCCAACCACGGCAAGCGCCCCAACGCCTGACCGCCACACGAGGCCCCCGCCAACCCCGGCGGGGGCCTCGGCACCGAAGCGACGTCGGCGCCGCGCTCCACGGGGCACGTCACTCTGGCCCGCGACTGGCGCGGCAAGCGCGAGCAAGGCCTCCGCCGACACGCGCGCCCGCCGCGACGGGTTGGTACACGCTCTTGAACGCGCAGTCCGCGGAAATGCCTGTCAGTGCTGCCGATTAGGGTGCGGCTGCGCGCGGTCGGCTTCCGAGGTGTCCAGCTCTGTAGTGCGGCTGCATCCCTGGCTTTGTCCGGGGGCGGCCCGGGGCTGGCCCCGGGACCCAACCGACGGTCAGGCTCCGCCGATGGCCAAGAGTGACCTGCCTGCGCCGGCCGCGCGCACGTGTTCCCGGCCGAACGGGCACGGGAAGGGCCCGACCGCGGCGGTCCGTTGCTGTCAGACCCGAGGGATACGGTGCGACCACGATGGAACGTTGCGTTGTGGGGAGGGCCCTTGGGAGCCAAGACCGGTCTGCTCGTGTATGCCGACGGCGATGTGCCGAGCCTGCTGCGACAGGTGGGTGCGCCGGACTTGGAGCAGACGTCCCTCATGATGCGGCGCCTGTATCCGGGCTGTGAGATCGAAGTGGCTGAGGCCTCGGTGCTCGGGGAGGGCGTCTATCCCCCCGACGGAACGGCCTACGCGGCCGGCCGGCCGGCCGGGCGTGGAGATCGTCTGCGATCGACGCGTGATGATCGATTTCCCGTCACGCCTTCCTGAGCACCTTGTGGCGGCGAGTGCCGGCCGACGGCTGATCCTGCACGCCATGCACAGCGTGGTCGACTGGCTGGCGTTCGCCGTGTGGGAGGACGGACGCCTCATCCGATCTCTGAGCCTGTCACCGGATCACGGGATCATCGAGAACATCGGGAAGCCCCTCTGTCGGCCGCCACCGTGCACAGTCAGTGATGCCAGACGCATCGTGGGCCTCCCGAGCGGTCACTAATCTGTTCACATGATCCCGAACGAAGACCGCCGGTTTCCCCCTGCGCTCGCTGCTGCCATGGCGGTCCGCCTCGACTGCATGGGCGAGGACGGCGTGGACTTCGAGCCCTACGAGTCCTTCGTGACTGCCGACGACACAACGGATTGGCTCCGTGCGTGGACGGGCAACAGCCACCTGACCGGCGATGACTTCCGTGTCTTCGGCCAGGACGGCACCGGCGGGAACGCGGCCTTCTGGCTCATCCGCCCCGGCCGGGACCTGGCAGAGCAGCCCGTTGTCTTCATGGGCTCCGAAGGAGAGACCGGCGTCGTCGCCCGCGACCTAGGCGCCTTCCTCTGGCTGCTGGCCGACGGCTTCGGCCCGTGGGAAGCGGCCGCCTTCCACGAACCCGAGCCCGACTGGACTCCGCAGGTCAACGAGGACCTAGCAGCCCTCGCGGAGCAGCACGCTCCCGACCGGCGGGCAGCGGCACCGGCGATCATCGCGGAGGCCGCGCAGGAGTTCCCCGACTTCGACGACATCATCATGGGACTGTGCCGCTGAGCCTCGTGTGAGATGTCAGTGCTCAAGGTCGTTCCGGCACCGCTCGTGCCGGCAGCCGTCGTCTCGCTAATGCAGCCGCCGAAGGTGCTGCAGAGCGGCGACGGGGAACGGGTGCCCCATCCACTTCTCCAGGTAGCCGTCCTCACCGTGATCCCGCAGTACGGGCTCGGCCGCTTCCATCACCGTGTGGCCCAGCGCGCTACGGGGCTGGGTTGAGCTCCAGGAAAGAGTGCCGCCCGTCTCGTCGGGCGACCCCCAGCTCGTCGCTCCGTCCGGGAACTGGTAGATGGCGATGGACACGTCCAGCTCCTGGCGCCGGAGTAGCCACCTCATCTCCACGGGTTCGAACCCCGTCACGGCATACAACAAGTCGGCAAGGGCGTCCGTGCAGTAGCCGATCTGGGCCATCCGGTTCACGACGCCGGCCCCGGCGTGCGGGTGTGCCCTCGGGAAGGACGATGAGCGTCCCGCCGGTGAGTGAGGTACTGCCGTCACTCATAGCCGTCAAAGGCCCCCAACCGTGATTGGTTGGGGGCCTTCGTGTTGGTGGGCGCGGACGGTTTCGAACCGCCGACATCTGCTTTGTAAGAGCAGCGCTCTACCCCTGAGCTACGCACCCGTGGATGAGTGGACAGCCTACATGCCGGGCACACCCCCCACGCAAACCCGTTCTCGTGGGGGAGAATGGACCGGGGCACGGCTGGCGCGGACGCGGTACGGGAGAGGGATTGTGACGACGGCATCCCGGCGTTGGTTCGGCGGGCGGGACGAGAGTCGGCGGGCTGACGCGCAGGCGGCGAAGGATGCCGCCGCCGCGGCGTTCTACGAGCTGGACACCGCGCAGCGGGATCTGCGGATCTCCATCGAGACCATCGCGGCGGCCGACGGGTCGCCCGCCGCGCGACAGGCGAGCGAGGGCTTCGCGGCGCTCGGGCAGCGGATCGATCAGGTCAGCCACGTGTACATCGAGGCGGTCGACGCGCACGACCTGGACCGGGCGGAGCTGGAGGCTTCGGTCGCCGCGCGCGCCCGGGAGCAGCTGACGCGGGCCCGGGACGAGCTGGTGCGGGTCAAGGGGGAGCTGGACCGGTTCGCGCAGGGGCTGCAGCCGCTGCTGGACAAGGCGGAGACGCAGCTGGCGCGGGTCGCGCCGGCCCGGGAGCGGGCCAAGGCGGCGCTGATCGGGGCGAGCGACGCGCTGGACGCCGTACGGGCCAAGGGGATGCGGGCCGACGACCTGGCGGCGCGGCTCGCCGCGCTGGGGCCGGAGCTGACCAAGCTGAACCAGGGCGCGGCCGTGCACGGGGTGCAGGAGACCGTGCAGCGCGCGGACCGGATCCTGCGGGACGCGGAGGCGATACGGGCCGAGGCGGCGCGGCTCCCGGAGCGGGCCGCGGAGATCGACCGGCGGCTGGTGAGCCTGCGTACGCGGGCGCAGGCCCTGCGCAACCGGGCGGACCGGGTGGATCCGGTGCTGAGCGAGCTGCGCCGGAGGTTCGCGGCGGCGTGCTGGCAGGACCTGCAGCACGTGCCGGACCAGGCGGTGCGGGACGTCGCGGAGGCGGAGGACCGGTTGTTCGAGGCCGGGCGGGCGCGGGACGAGCAGCGCTGGGCCGACGTGGCGGCGCTGATCGAGGCGGTCCGTACCTCGCTGGACGCGACCGACGAGGCGGTGTCGGCGGCGCAGGACCGGCTGACCCGGCTGGAGGCGGTGGCGCGGGATCCGCAGGCGGAGGTGGACCGGACCAGGTTCGCGATCCGGGACGCGCAGCGGCTGGCGATGGCGGGCCGCAGCGTGCCCGATCCGCGGCACGCGCGGCCGCTGGACGAGTCGGTGGCGCGGGTGGCGCGGGCGCTGGCCGGGCTGGAGGGGCGGCACCCCGACTACTGGCACTTCCTGCAGGAGATGGAGGAGGTCCGGGTGGCGGTGGGCCGGGTGGTGTCGGACATCCGGGACCAGCGCGCCGTCGGGTAGCCGAAGCCGGGCAGGCGCCAGCGGGCAGGCGAGGCCGGGCAGGCGACGTCGGGTAGCGCGACACCGGGCGGCCGCCGCCGGACGGGCGACACCGGACGGGCGACACCGGACGGGCGACACCGGGCAGGCCAGGCGCCACCAGGCAGGCGACGTCGGGTAGCGCGACACCGGGCGGCCGCCGCCGGACGGGCGCCACCGGACGGGCGACACCGGGCAGGCCAGGCGCCACCAGGCAGGCGCCAGCGGGTAGCGCGACACCGGGCGGCCACCGCCGGGCGGCCGCCGCCGGGCGGCCGCCGCCGGGCGGCCACCGCCGGGCAGGCGCCGCCGGGACCCGGAGTCCCCCGGTCCCCCGGTCCCCGGGTTCCGGAGTTGTCCCGGGGTGGGCAGCGGTGGATGCTGGAGGTTCCGGGAACGGAGCAGAGGAGGGCGGTATGGCTGCCCACGCTTTCCACACGTCGCACTCGTCCCACGGTCTCCGCAGGTCTCGTACGGGCCGTACGGGCCGTACGGCCCAGGCGCCTCCTGCGTCCCAGGAGTCCTACGTGCCGCACGCGCTCTACGGGTGCACCGAGCCCCACGAGCACTACGCGCCTTACATGCCGCACGAGAACCAGGCGCCCAGCGCGCCCCACGTGTCCCACGCATGGATGCGCCGCGTCATGCACCCCGTCAACGCCCGCCTCGACGAGCACCTGCCCACCGACCACAAGCTCAGCAAGATCTACCGGGTCGGCGCCGGCCTGACCGGGCTGCTGCTCGTCGCCTTCGGGGTCCTGGGGCTCATCGACCGGATCGGGTTCTTCGACACGGGCGGCGACACGGTGCTCGCCCTGAACACCAACGGCGCGCTGAGCGTCCTGTCGATCTGCATCGGCGGGCTGCTGTTCGTCGGGATGGTGATCGGCGGAACCTTCGCCTCCACCTTGAACATCGTGCTCGGGGTGGCGTTCATCCTGAGCGGCTTCGTGAATCTGGCCCTGCTGGACACCGGTTTCAACTTCCTCGCGTTCCACATCCAGAACGTGCTGTTCAGCTTCGTCGTCGGCGTGATGCTGATGTGGTTCGGGATGTACGGGCGGGTGGGCAGTGCCCTGCCGCACGACAATCCGTACTGGCGCGCCCGCCACCCCGAGCAGGCGGCTCGCGAGGATCGGGGGGAGCGGACCGCACGGGTGTAGGACTCCGCCTGCCACCGCCTACCCTGTGGCCATGCCTCGATACGAATTCCGCTGCCGGACCTGTGACGACACCTTTGAGGTCAGCCGGCCCATGGCCGAGTCGTCCGCCCCCGCCGACTGCCCCGCCGGGCACGCCGACACCGTCAAGCTGCTCTCCGCCGTCGCCGTCGGCGGGACGAGCAGTGCCCCCGCGCCCGCGATGGGCGGCGGGGGCGGGGGCTGCTGTGGTGGAGGGGGCTGCGGCTGAGAGCCGAACGGGGACGGCCTAGCGCTTGCGGGAGAGCGTGAGGCCGTCCGAGATCGCCAGCAGGACCGACTCCATGCGGGTGTCCGCGGAGACGTGGTCGTTGAAGGCGCGGACGCCTCGCGCCGAGGAGCCGGTGGCCGACTCGTCGACGACCGTGCCGTGGAACAGGGTGTTGTCCGTGACGATCAGGCCGCCCGGACGCAGCCGCGGCACGAGTTCCTCCCAGTACGCGATCTGGCTCTCCTTGTCGGCGTCGATGTAGGCCATGTCGACGTGCGGCTGCGCCGGCATGGCCCGCAGGGTGTCCAGCGCCGGGGCGATCCGCAGGTCGATGCGGTCCGCGACGCCGGCCTTCGCCCAGGCCTCGCGGCCGTACGCGGTCCACTTCTCGGAGATGTCGCAGGCGATGATCCGGCCGTCCTCGGGGAGGGCCTGCGCCATGGAGAGGGTGGAGAAGCCGGTGAAGGTGCCGATCTCCACGATGTGGCGGGCTCCCGTCAGCCGGACCAGGAAGGCCAGCAGCGGCCCCTGCTCCTCCGCCGACTGCATTCCCGCGACGTCGGGGAAGGTGGCGTACGTCGTCTCCACCAGCCCCCGCTGGATCGCGTCCAGCGGGGGGTTGTGGTCGAGCATGTACCGGTAGAGCTCGTCCGTGATCTTGGTCGTATTGCCCTTGGTCATGCGGACAGTGTCGCAACCGCCCGGCTGAATGCGCGGACGATTTCCTCACCTGCCGCCACTCCGGCCTCCGTCAGGGCCGTCACGTTCGGCGCCGTCCAGCCCGCGTCCGCCAGCTCGCCGTGGCCCGGGCGCCAGGCCCGGTCCGCCGCCAGCAGCAGGTCCGCGTCCAGCAGCGAGTCGCCGGCGGCGAGGGTGGCCGTGGCGCCGGTGCGGCGGGCCACCTCGCGCATGGCCGCGCTCTTGGTCAGCGGGCGCGGGACGGCGTAGATCTTCCGGCCCTGGAGCGAGATCGTCCAGCCGCGGGCCTCGGCCCACTCGGTCAGCGCCTTGAGCCACTCGTCGGGCACCAGGGCCCGCTCGACGACCAGGTAGGCGAACAGGTCCTCCGCGACCCGCGTCTTGCGCAGCCACGCCGGGTCGGCCACGGCCTGCAGGTGCCCGTGGACCTCCTCCAGCGGCGCGCACTCCTCCGCGAGCCGCCCGGCGACCGCGCGCCGCCAGTCCCGGTCGGGCACCCCGTCGACCAGCAGCTGACCGCCGTTCGCGCAGATCGCGTACGGGGCGGGGCGGCCGGGGAAGCGGATGCGCTGGTACTGCTTGCGGGTGCGGGTGGTGGTGGGGACGAAGACGACCGAGGGGTCGTCCTTGAGTTCCGCGAGCAGCGTCGCCGCCGTCTCCGTCATGTAGGACAACGGCTTGCTCTCGTGGACCTCGACGCACAGCAGCCGCGGGGCCACCGGGTCGGGCATGGTCAGGCCGAGCGCGGCCGTCGAGTAGATGAGCGTACGGTCGAGATCACTGGCTACGAGGACAGTCACTTCGAGGCCACAGCCTTTCCGTCGGCGCCGGTGGCGCCGCGCGTGAATCGGGGGTGGATGAGTCCCACGCAGGTGTAGGGGAGCCCGTCGACCTCTTCCACCGGGACCCCGCGCTGCTCGGCGAGCAGCCGTACGTGGTCCAGGTCGGCCCCGGCGCCGCGCTGCGCCAGGATCTTCCACGGGACCCGGCGCAGGAGCACGCGGGTGGTCTCGCCGACGCCCGGCTTGACGAGGTTGACGTCGTGGATGCCGTACTCCTCGCTGATCCGCTCGACGGCCGCCCAGCCCTCCCAGGTCGGCGTGCGGTCGGCCGCGAGGAGTTCCTTGACCTCGTCGTCGACGGCGTCGGCCACCTCGTCGAAGTGGGCGGCGACGGTGTCGACGAAGTCGACGGAGACGTCGGCTCCGGCGAGCTCGCGGTAGAACTTCGCGCCGTGGAAGTCGGCGGGTCCGACCAGGTCGGACCTCAGCACCGTACGCGAGATGAGGCCGGAGACCGTGGAGTTGAGACAGGCGGAGGGGATCAGGAAGTCCTCCCGGGTGCCGTACGTCTCCACGCAGGAGCCCGGGTCGGCCAGGACCACGATCTCCGGGTTGAAGCCCTCGAACTCGCCGAGGGCCACGCGCAGTTCGCGGGTGATGGCGCCCTTGCCCGTCCAGCCGTCGACGAAGACGACGTCGGCCGGGTCGTGGTGGGCGGCCAGCCACCGCAGGGCGTTGGCGTCGATGCCGCGGCCGCGCACGATGGAGACGGCGTAGTGCGGCAGGTCCAGGCCGTGCCGCGCCTGGGCCCAGCGGCGCATCAGCACGCCGACGGGGGTGCCGGCGCGGGCCAGGGAGACCAGGACCGGGGAGGGGGTGCGCTCGGCGAGGACGGTCTCGGTGACCGTGCCGACGGCCTTGGCCATGCGAGCGGCGGAGGCCTTCAGCGCGCTCTGGTAGAGCTCCTGGTACTGCGGGGAGGGCTGGTACTCGACGGGCAGGGACTCGGCGTAGTGCGCGCCGCCCGCCTGGATCGCTTCCTCGCGCTCCTCCGTCGGGGCCTCCAGTTCGACGTCGGAGAAGTCCTGGAGCAGCCAGCCGACGTCCTCGGCGGCGTACGAGGAGAAGTCGGGGCCGCGCAGGGGCTCGGGCATGATCGGCTCCTGCCGGTCGGGTACGTAGGAAGGGACCACCGCGAGCACGACGCGGCCGGTGTGCGGGGCGAGGGCGTCGAGCAGGCCGGTGCGGAGTTCGGGGGTGTCGCCGGCCGAGTCGACGACGGCGACGACGGCGTCGAAGCCGGCTCCGGCGACGTTGTAGGCGTACCGGTCGCCGGGGCCGTCGGCGGGGGTGTCGTGGGCCGGGAAGACGAGCCGGGTGCGGATGGCGTAGCCGGGGTCGTCGACGGCGAGCACCGGCGAGCGGGTGGTGGTGGAGAACCGGACCTCGCGGGCCGCGCCGGCCTCCTCCAGGGCCTTGGCCAGGCGCAGGGGGGCGTACATCAGCTCCTCGTTGCCGAGTACGAGGACCCGGCCGGCGTCCGCGCCGAGCGCTGCCGCGAGCTGGGCGGTCATCGCGGGCAGGGCCGCCTCCAGCTCCGCGCGGTGGGTCGCCGTGAAGCCGTGGCGGCCGCCGTCGGGGACGCCGGTGGGCCAGGCCAGCGCGACGCGCGTGACCGGCTGCGGGCCGTCTGCCGGGGCTCCGCCCCGGACCCCGCTCCTCAAACTCCCCCAGCTACCGCTGGGAGGTACCCCCTGGAGGGGCTGGATTTGCCCGGCCTCGCTCGGAACCTCGGCGGCGGCTTCGTGCTCCCCCACCAGCGCCTGGCCCCGTTCCAGCACCCCCTCCGGGAGGAGAACGGTGCCCGAGGCCAGGGATATGAGGTCCACGCGGGCACCGATCTCGGCAGCGAAGGCCGAGAGGCGGTCGCGGTCGGCCGGGGAGCGCATGTCGACCAGCGCCACGACGACGTAGTGGGTGCGCGGGTGGCGGGCGTGCAGGTCGCGGATGGTGTTCAGGACGGTGTTGCCGGTGGAGAACTCGTCGTCGACCAGGACCAGCGCCCCGGAGCCCGCGAGCAGCTTCGGGTCCTCGGGCAGCAGCAGGTGCGAGGTGGCGTGCGAGTGGGACTCCTCGAAGCCGCCCGCCTGCTCCACGCCCTCGACGGGCCGGCGGGTGGAGTGCAGGTAGGGGGCCGGGCCCAGGCCGTCGGCCACGCAGTGGCCCAGCCCGGTGGCGGTCTCCGCGTAGCCGAGGACCACCGCCGAGGCGGCCGCGTCCTCGCCGAGCAGGGCCCGTACGCGCTGTCCGAGCCCGTAGCCGGCGTCGTACACCGTCCGCGGGGACTGCGGGACGTGCTTGCCCAGCACCTGCGAGACGAGCAGGTGCGCCCGCTTGGGGTTGCGCCGCAGCGCCAGCCCGAGGAGTTCGGTGAGCCGCGGGCTCCCGGCCGCCTCCTCGGCGTCGTCCAGCCGCACTCCCAGGCGGTCCGCGACCCACGTTCCCGACCACACCGTGTCGATCTTCTTGCCTTCCCTCGTACCCAGCTCCGTCACCGGCCCGCTCACACCTGGAGCCCGGCCGTGAGGAGGTCGACGAAGCCGACCTCCTCCTTCGCCACACCGAAGACCTCGGCGCGCAGCATGGTGCGCTCGGCCCAGGCCCGGTGGGGCTTCACCTCGTTCATCTTGTTCGTGTAGGCGGAACGCATCACTCCGCCGCCGCCGCGCTCGGGGCGCAGGATGTCCTGCGCGTCGCTGAACTCCTCGTGGGAGACCACCGACAGCGCGTGGACGGGCGTGACGTGGGCCGGGTGGATGCAGGTCTTGCCGAGCAGCCCGTTGGCCCGGTCGAGCTCGATCTCGCGCAGCAGCCCGTCCAGGTCGTGCTCGATGAGCGCCGTGCGCAGTTCCTCCACGCCCTCCTCCAGGAAGGGGCTGCGGCGCAGCTGGGGCTTGAAGAGGCGCTGCTGGCTGCGGAAGTACTCCCAGACCGGGCCGGTGACGGTGAAGCCGGTGCCGTCGGCGCGGCTCAGCACGTTCACCACGTCCGCGATGACGCCCGCCACGATCTGGACGTCGTAGGCGGTCATGTCGGGGGTGCGCCGCAGCCCGTAGGCGGAGCAGAAGTCGGTCACGCCGAGCCGCAGGGCCAGGACGCGTTCGCGGTGGGCATTGACCGTACGGGAGATGCCCGCGAGGGCCGCGACGCGGGTTTCGAGGTGGAGGAGGTCCGGGGTCTCCAGGACCGGCATCGCGTACAGCCGGGACCGTCCGCTCGCGGCTTCCGCCTCGGCGACGGCCTCGAGGAAGGCGGTGCCGCGGCTCTCCGTGAACTTCGGGAGCACGAATCCGGCCAGGTGCCGCACGGTGCCCCCGAGGCGCTGCACCAGGTCGGGAATCTGCTCGGGCGTGCGGACGCGGACGAAGATCAGCGGGAACTCCGCTTCGTCCGCGTCGAGCGCGGCGAACTGCCGGACGAGGTTCTCCTCGGCACCGGCGACGTCCGCGTCGCTGATGGAATCCTCCAGGCAGAGGACCATGGAGACGACGCCGCGGCCGGCCTGCTTGCGGATGTCCGCGGCAAGGGCGGGGCGGGTCGCGGGGCTGTACAGCGTGGCGCCGAGCGCCGCCGCCAGGATCCGGGCGGGAGAGTCCCCTGTGAATTCCGCCGGTTCCTGGTGGAAGAGGTCCTTACGGACGCTGGGCGATATGTGCCCAAAGTGACGCATGTGCTTCCCCCGTACTCGCCTCGGCGGCCCAACTGGCGTGGCCGGTAATAGTACGTACGAACGTGGGTCAAAAATTCCTCAAGCACATGAAGTTCAGGTAACCCCCTTGCACCATGCCCAGCTCTTTCGTTTGAGACAAGGCCTTACGGGGGGCCGCATTGTCCCGCTCCACCCCGGGAGGGCAGGATGACGGGCATGACGCACTCGATGCAGAAGGGCTCGAACATCCCGGTGGCCGCCGTGGCGGTCCGGGCGGTGCTGCGCTGGACCGGCGGCCCCGACGTTCCGGACGTGGACGCCTCCGCGCTGCTCGTGGGCCCCGACGGCCGGGTGCGTTCGGACGAGGACTTCGTCTTCTACAACCAGCCCCGGCACCCCTCCGGCGCCGTCTGGCGGCTCGGCAAGAAGCAGCTCGGCGACGCGATCACCGACGCCGTGCAGGCGGACCTGCGCACGGTGACCCCGGGCGTGGACCGGATCCTGGTGGTCGCCTCCGCCGAGGACGTCCCCTTCGAGCGGGTGCGCGACCTGCGGATCCTGCTCTACGACGCCTCCCCGACCGGCGGCTCCGAGCCGCTGGCCTACTTCGACGTACGGCCCGAGACCGGCGCCGAGACGGCGCTGATCTGCGGGGAGCTCTACCGCCGGGGCGAGGGGTGGAAGTTCCGCGCGCTCGGCGAGGGCTACTCCAACGGCCTCGTCGGCCTGGCGACCGACCACGGCATCTCGGTCGACGAGAACGCCCCCGAGGCGGCGCCCCAGCCCTCCACCGGACCCACTTCCGAGCAGACGGCGGCCATGGCCCCGCCCACGCAGGCCCCGCCGGCCGTCCAGCCCGCCTACGGGTACCCCCAGCCGGTCTCCCCGGCCCCGGTCCCGAGCCCGGGCGGCGACCCGACGTTCCGCCTGCCGATCCAGGGCCCCCAGTTCATCCGCCGCTGACGCCGCACGACGCCCGGCCCCGGCGGGGCCCACCACTCGGGCCGGCCCAGGGCGGGGCCGCAGCGCGGGGCCTTCCCCCACCCCGCCCCTTCCCGGCGTACCGAATATGCGGCTCCGCCGCGTGGGGGCTCCGCCCGTACCCGGTCCTCGAACGCCGGACGGGCTGGAGGGTGCGGCCCGGCCGGAAAACCTGGGGCTCCGCCCCGGACCCCGCGCCTCAAACGCCGGCGAGGCTGGATACGCCCCGCAGCCCGCCCCGCCGGTCCCAGGCGCCAGGCGTCAGGCGTCAGGCCTTGGTGCTCTTGTAGCCCCGCCCCCACTGGAGCCCCCAGCCGTACAGCCGGTCCAGCTCGGCCTGGAACCCGTAGACGAACTTCACCTCGCGCCGCACGATCAGCTCGCCCTTCACCTTCTCGAAGGACACCACGGCGCAGGAGCGGGCCTCCGGATGGCGCTCCTCCAGCGCGATCTCGATGCGCGGTCCGGAGCTCGGGAAGAGGGTGACCAGGGCGTGGGTCCGGTCGAAGGCCGGGGTCTGGTCGTAGATGTAGACGAAGAACAGCAGCCGCTTGATCTCGTCGGCGTGGTCGAGGTTGACGTAGAGGGTCTCGCCGGACGCCGATCCGAACCGGTCGTCGCCGCTGAGCTTCACGTACGGCGGGTCGTTGATGTCGCCGAGGAGGTTGCCGAGCGGCTGCACGGCGCCCCGGGTGCCGTCGGTGAGCTCGTAGAGGCAGCCGAGGTCGAGGTCGACGTTGACCATGCCCTGGGTGTGCGCCTGCACCATGTCGGGCTTGAAGAGCTTGAACGGGTGCCGGAACAGCTGACCGCTCTGGCCCGAGCGGCCGCCGATGTCCGAGGTGCGCATGCGCCAGGACAGGTTGACGCGCAGATTGCCGTGTACCGCCCCCTGTTTGGTGAGCGACACCGTCGGATGTCGCCTGGTCAGCTCGATCGCGTTCGTCGAGGCGCTGCCCGACTGGAACTGGCCGGCCCGGCTGCCCATGATGCCGTCGAAGAAACCCATCCCCTACCCCCCTGGATACGTACGGAAAGCGGGGCGGCCCGCCGGGTCCGTGGACCCGCTGGGCCGCCCCGCAATGGAGCGTTCCGCATTACCGCCGCGGTCATGCCTCGGCGGCGGAACCCTCCAGTTCCAGCTTCTTGTTGCGCCGCACCGAGGACCAGAAGGAGGCCGCGATGAGGACCACTCCGACGAGGCCGGTGACGACCTCGTTGATCTCGTGCTCGATGGTGACCAGGAGGATCACGGCGAGCGCGCCGATCGCGTAGTGCGCGCCGTGCTCCAGGTAGACGTAGTCGTCCAGCGTGCCCTGGCGGACCAGGTAGACCGTGAGCGAACGGACGTACATGGCGCCGATGCCCAGACCCAGCGCCATCCAGAAGATGTGGTTCGTGATGGCGAACGCGCCGATGACCCCGTCGAAGGAGAACGATGCGTCGAGGACCTCAAGGTAGAGGAAGAGGAAGAACGCGGCCTTGCCGGCGAGGCCGACGGCGGAGACGGGCTTGCCCTCGGCCTTGGCCTTCTCCTCTTCCTCCTGCTCGCGCTCCTCTTCCTCCTCCAGCTTGTCCTCGAAGTACGAGGACAGGCCGCCGACGATGAGGTAGGTGATCAGGCCGGCGACGCCGGCGAGCAGCACGGTGGCGGACTTGTCCGCGTGGCCGGCGCTGGTGTGCGCGTTGACCGCGAAGGTCATCGCCGAGACCAGCAGCGCGATCAGGGCGATGCAGACCGACAGCATGTCGACCTTGCCGAGCTTGGCCAGCGGGCGCTCCAGCCACTGGAGCCACTTGATGTCCCGGTCCTCGAAGATGAAGTCGAGGAAGATCATCAGCAGGAACATGCCACCGAAGGCGGCGATGGCCGGGTGGGCGTCCGTAACCAGGGCCTCGTACTGATTGGGGTCGTCCAGCGCCAGCTCGATCGCCTCGATGGGACCGACCTTGGCGCTGATGGCGACGATCGCCACCGGGAAGACCAGCCGCATTCCGAAGACGGCGATCAGGATGCCGACGGTGAGGAAGATCTTCTGCCAGAAGGCGTTCATCTTCTTCAGGATTCCGGCATTGACGACCGCGTTGTCGAAGGACAGCGAGATCTCGAGGATCGACAGGATCAGTACGACCCCGAACGCCTCCCACCCCCACTGCCACGCGGCAAAGGCGAGGCCGATCGCCGTGATGGCGAACGACCAGCCGAAGGTTTTCAGAACCACTGGCACCTGGCACCCCATGCGTCTTGTACGGCTTTACGAAACGTTGACCCCGAAGTCTAGAGCGATGCCCCTGAGCCCCGACGCGTACCCCTGCCCCACCGCCCGGAACTTCCACTCGCCGCCATAGCGGTAGACCTCGCCGAAGATCATCGCGGTCTCGCTGGAGGCATCCTCGGAGAGGTCGTAGCGTGCCAGCTCCTGGCCGTCCGCCTGGTTCACCACCCGGATGAAGGCATTGCTGACCTGGCCGAAGCTCTGCCGGCGGGTGTCCGCCTCGTGGATGGAGACCGGGAAGACGATCTTGTCGACCTGGGCCGGCACCTTGGTCAGGTCGATGATGATCGACTCGTCGTCGCCGTCACCCTCGCCGGTGAGGTTGTCGCCGGTGTGCTCGACGGAGCCCTCGGGGCTCTTGAGGTTGTTGTAGAAGACGAAGTACTCGTCCCCGAGCACCCGGCCGCTGTTGCACAGCAGCGCGCTGGCGTCGAGGTCGAAGTCGGCCCCCGTGGTGGAGCGCGCGTCCCATCCGAGGCCGATCAGAACCCGGGTGAGGTTCGGTGCGGCCTTGGACAGGGAGACATTGCCCCCCTTGGCGAGTGTGACGCCCATGATGTGGTCCTCCCCGGACGACGGTGTGACGGCGGTGTGATGACGGCCTGACGCCGCGTACTGGTGGCGGAAGCCGGTCCGGCGCCGTACACACAGTGCACGGCGCCGGACGGTCGGACTGCTCTCGGATCAGATCAGACGTTGACGCCGAAGTCCTGCGCGATGCCGCGCAGGCCCGAGGCGTAACCCTGGCCGATGGCACGGAACTTCCACTCCGCACCGTTGCGGTACAGCTCGCCGAAGACCATGGCGGTCTCGGTCGAGGCGTCCTCGGAGAGGTCGTAGCGGGCGAGCTCGGTGTTGTCGGCCTGGTTCACGACGCGGATGTACGCGTTGCGGACCTGGCCGAAGCTCTGCTGGCGGGCCTCGGCCTCGTAGATCGACACCGGGAAGACGATCTTCGCGACATCGCCGGGGACGCCGGCGAGGTTCACCTTGATCGCCTCGTCGTCGCCCTCGCCCTCACCGGTGGTGTTGTCACCGGTGTGCTCGACGGAGCCGTCGGGGCTCTTCAGGTTGTTGAAGAAGACGAAGTTCGCGTCGCTGGCGACCTTGCCCTGGTCGTTGGTCAGGATCGCGCTGGCGTCGAGGTCGAAGTCGACGCCGGTGGTGGTGCGAGCGTCCCAGCCCAGACCGACGATGACCGCCGTCAGGTTAGGCGCGGCCTTGGTCAGCGAGACGTTGCCGCCCTTGCTGAGGCTGACTCCCACGGGTCCTCCATTGGGTTCTGTGTGGGGCAGTGCCCCGTCGTGCGGTTGCTATCGGATCAACGTTTCGATCCTAGTGACGGGTTCCCGCCCCGTAAGGGGTTTTCAGAGGCTGTCGAGAGCCTTGATGTACTCGTTCAGGTCACGGGCGTCGGGCAGACCGTTGACCACCGTCCAGCGCACGACGCCGTCCTTGTCGATGATGAAGGTGCCGCGGACCGCGCAGCCCTTCTCCTCGTCGAAGACGCCGTAGGCGCGGGAGGTCTCGCCGTGCGGCCAGAAGTCCGACAGCAGCGGGTACTCGAGGCCCTCCTGCTCGCCGAAGACCCGCAGGGTCGGCACGGAGTCGTTGGAGACCGCGAGGAGCTGCACGTCGTCGTTCTGGAAGCGCGGGAGCTGGTCGCGCAGCTCGCACAGCTCGCCCGTGCAGACGCCGGTGAAGGCGAACGGGTAGAAGAGCAGCACGACGGCCTTCTCCCCCCGGAAGTCGGAGAGCCGCACCGTCGCGCCGTGGTTGTCCTTGAGCTCGAAGTCCGGAGCCTTGTCGCCGACCTCGTGTCCCATCTCTCGCATCCCTTCGTTCCCGCATCCCTGCGTTGGGCTGTTCGGGTGAGTCAAAGCCTAGGGCCTGGGGCCCCCAGAGCCGGGAACGCACACACCCCGCCGACCGGGATCACCGGGTCGGCGGGGTGCGGTTGCGTGTCCGCTCGGCTGCGGTGCGGCTCAGCGCTTGGTCTTGGCCGCGGTCTTGGGCGTCACCAGCTTGGTGGCGGCCCATTCCTTGCCGACACTGATGCTCCTGGTCTGCGACAGGCCGGCCGTCTCGGCGGCCTCGCTGATGTCGCTGGCCTCGACGTAGCCGTCACGGCCCGTCTTGGGGGTCAGCAGCAGGATCAGGGCGGCGTCCTCGACCAGCTCTGTGGCGTCGACCAGCGCGTCCGTCAGGTCGCCGTCGTCCTCCCGGAACCACAGCAGGACCGCGTCGGCGACGTCGTCGTACTCCTCGTCGACGAGTTCGCCGACGAGCTCCTCGACGGCATCACGGAATTCCTGATCGACGTCGTCGTCGTAGCCGATCTCCTGGACCACCTGTTCGGACTGGAAACCCAGCCGGGCGGCCAGGCTCTCCGCGTGGTCCGCGGTCGCGCTCACGGGGTGCCTCCTGCTCATGTTCGGTGAATGTCTTCGGCGGCGCGCGTACGCGCAGCATTGGGCGTAGTCCACACGGGCGCGGCGGATCGCGCAAGTACCCGGCCGCCGAGACCGTCGAAACGGTGACGATTGCGGCCGTCTCGCCGCAACTTTCAGCCTTCCCGCACGGACCTCTGGTGATTCATCCCACACCATTCCAGCTGATTCGGCATCGCATGAGGACTTTCCTACCTGTTTGAGGGACGAACGGCCTTACGAAGGTGGTGACCGGCTTGGGCGTAAGGTTGCGATTTGGCCGGAACCGCCACCGATCCCTCCGTTGTCCTCCCCCTACGTTCCCTGCCGACTCCAGGGATTACCCAGCGGTAAAGATGACGATCTCGGCCGAGCGTAAGACCATGGGAGGCGGCGAACCCAAAAGGCACGACTCCCCCGACAGCGAAGGAACAGCGTGGCTTCCGCATCCGATCGCAATCCGATCATCATTGGCGGCCTGCCGAGTCAGGTCCCGGACTTCGATCCGGAGGAGACGCAGGAGTGGCTCGACTCCCTGGACGCAGCGGTCGACGAGCGGGGCCGTGAACGCGCCCGCTACCTCATGCTGCGGCTGATCGAGCGGGCCCGCGAGAAGCGCGTGGCCGTGCCCGAGATGCGCAGCACGGACTACGTCAACACGATCGCCACCAAGGACGAGCCGTTCTTCCCCGGCAACGAGGAGATCGAGCGCAAGGTCCTGAACGCCACCCGGTGGAACGCGGCCGTCATGGTCTCGCGCGCCCAGCGTCCGGGCATCGGCGTCGGCGGTCACATCGCCACGTTCGCCTCCTCCGCCTCCCTCTACGACGTGGGCTTCAACCACTTCTTCCGGGGCAAGGACGAGGGCGACGGCGGCGACCAGATCTTCTTCCAGGGCCACGCCTCACCCGGCATCTACGCCCGCGCCTACCTCCTGGACCGGCTCACCGAGCAGCAGCTCGACGCGTTCCGGCAGGAGAAGTCGAAGGCCCCGTACGGCCTTTCCAGCTACCCGCACCCGCGGCTGATGCCGGACTTCTGGGAGTTCCCGACCGTCTCGATGGGCCTCGGCCCGCTCGGGGCGATCTACCAGGCCCGGATGAACCGGTACATGGAGGCGCGCGGGATCGCGGACACCTCCAAGTCCCACGTTTGGGCGTATCTCGGTGACGGCGAGATGGACGAGCCGGAGTCGCTCGGCCAGCTGTCCATCGCCGCTCGCGAGGGCCTGGACAACCTGACGTTCGTGGTCAACTGCAACCTGCAGCGCCTCGACGGCCCGGTCCGCGGCAACGGCAAGATCATCCAGGAGCTGGAGTCGCAGTTCCGGGGCGCCGGCTGGAACGTCATCAAGCTGATCTGGGACCGCTCCTGGGACCCGCTGCTGGCCCAGGACCGCGACGGCATCCTGGTCAACAAGATGAACTCCACCCCGGACGGGCAGTTCCAGACGTACGCCACCGAATCGGGTGCGTACATCCGTGAGCACTTCTTCGGCGGCGACCAGCGACTGCGCGCGATGGTCGAGAACATGACCGACTACCAGATCCAGCACCTGGGACGCGGCGGCCACGACCACAAGAAGGTCTACGCTGCCTACGCGGCGGCCAAGGCCCACAAGGGCCAGCCGACGGTGATCCTGGCGCAGACGGTCAAGGGCTGGACGCTCGGCCCGAACTTCGAGGGCCGCAACGCGACGCACCAGATGAAGAAGCTGACGGTCGACGACCTCAAGCGCTTCCGCGACCGCCTGCACATCCCGATCACGGACGCGCAGCTGGAGAGCGGCGCCCCGCCGTACTACCACCCGGGCCCGAAGTCGCCGGAGATCCAGTACATGCACGACCAGCGCAGCGCGCTGGGCGGCTACGTGCCGACCCGCGTCGTGCGCGCCAAGCCGCTGCAGCTGCCGGACGACGCGACGTACGCGGCCGCCAAGAAGGGCTCGGGCCAGCAGTCGATCGCCACCACGATGGCCTTCGTCCGCATCCTGAAGGACCTGATGCGGGACAAGGAGATCGGCAAGCGCTTCGTGCTGATCGCGCCCGACGAGTACCGCACGTTCGGTATGGACGCCTTCTTCCCGAGCGCCAAGATCTACAACCCGCTGGGCCAGCAGTACGAGGCGGTCGACCGCGACCTGCTGCTCGCGTACAAGGAGTCCCCGACCGGCCAGATGCTGCACGACGGCATCTCGGAGGCGGGCTGCACGGCCTCGCTGATCGCCGCGGGTTCGGCGTACGCGACGCACGGCGAGCCGCTGATCCCGGTCTACGTCTTCTACTCGATGTTCGGTTTCCAGCGCACGGGTGACCAGTTCTGGCAGATGGCCGACCAGTTGGCGCGCGGTTTCGTCCTCGGCGCGACCGCGGGCCGGACCACCCTGACGGGTGAGGGCCTCCAGCACGCCGACGGTCACTCCCAGCTGCTGGCCTCGACGAACCCGGGCTGCGTCGCGTACGACCCGGCCTACGGCTACGAGATCGCGCACATCGTCCAGGACGGTCTGCGGCGGATGTACGGGCCGGAGGCGGAGGACGTCTTCTACTACCTGACGGTCTACAACGAGCCGATCCAGCACCCGGCCGAGCCGGCGGACGTCGACGTGGACGGGATCCTCAAGGGCATCCACCGGGTGTCGACGGGGACGTCGGGCACGGTCGGGGCGCAGATCATGGCCTCGGGCGTGGCGGTGCCGTGGGCGCTGGAGGCGCAGCGGCTGCTGGCGGCGGACTGGAACGTCCGGGCGGACGTCTGGTCGGCGACCTCCTGGAACGAGCTGCGCCGCGAGGCCGTCGAGGTGGAGGAGTACAACCTGCTCCACCCGGAGGAGGAGCAGCGCGTCCCGTACGTGACGCGGAAGCTGTCGGGTGCGGAGGGTCCGTTCGTGGCGGTGTCCGACTGGATGCGGTCGGTCCCGGACCAGATCTCGCGCTGGGTGCCCGGCACGTACACCTCGCTGGGCGCGGACGGCTTCGGCTTCGCGGACACGCGCGGTGCGGCGCGGCGCTTCTTCCACATCGACGCGCAGTCGGTGGTCCTGGCGACGCTCACCGAGCTCGCCAGGGAGGGCAAGATCGACCGCTCGGTACTGAAGCAGGCGGTGGACCGCTACCAGCTGCTGGACGTCACGGCAGCCGACCCGGGCGCGGCCGGCGGCGACGCGTAACGCCTGCGGCGCGCTCGGCCGACAACGGCGGGCCGTACCGGGCGACGGGCCGCGCCCGGGCTCCCGCCACGGCTGACGGCCGGCCCGGGCCGTGCCGGGCACTGGCGCGCCGGCCGGGCCCGGCACCCGGCCCGGCGGCCGGGCCGCGGTCGGCGGCCCGGCCCACGGGCCGGCCGGACGTCCCGGCGCTGTCCGTCGGCCGGGCCCGGGCGGGCCGCTGAACCCGGCCCGGCGCGGGCCCGGGCAGGGCCACGGGCTGCTGCCCAGGCTCACCGCCCCGCGGGGTTGCCCTCCTCGGCCGTCCGGCTCCACTGGGGGGCACCTGCGCTTTACTCATTCCTTACGATGCTCCGCATGAAGGAACCCTCCCTCCAGGCTCGCTGGGAGCGGTGGAGCCAGACCCCGCTGCTGATCCTCGCCCTGGGCTTCGCCGTCGCCTACGCCGTGCCGATCGTCGTCCCCGACGCGAGCCCCGAGGTCCACCGGGCCTGCACCCACGCGGAGTGGGTGGTGTGGGGGGCCTTCGCCCTGGACTACCTGGTACGGCTCGCCCTCGCGCCGGACCGGAGGCGGTTCATCCGGACGCACTGGCTGGACCTGGCCGCGGTGGTGCTGCCGCTGGTCCAGCCGTTGCGGCTGCTCCGGCTGGTCGCCACGCTGCTGCTGGTGGGCCGGCGGGCCCGGATGGCTCCGCAGATCCGGCTGACGACCTACGTGGCCGGGGCCGTCGTGGGGCTGCTGATGTTCGGCTCCCTCGCGGTGCTGAGCGTGGAGCGGGACGCACCCGACGGGAACATCAAGAACCTGGGCGACGCGGTGTGGTGGTCCTTCACCACCATGACGACCGTCGGCTACGGCGACCACTCCCCCACCACGGGCCTGGGCCGGGTGCTGGCCGTCGGGCTGATGCTGTCGGGGATCGCCCTGCTCGGTGTGGTCACCGCGAACATCGCGGCCTGGTTCATCGCCCGGTTCGAGCGGGACGACCAGGTGGAGCGGCTCCAGCTGGCCGCCCTCCAGGAGCTCCAGACGGAGGTACGGGCGCTGCGCGCCGAGGTCGCCCGGCTGGGCGGCGAGGCCGCCGGCCGGCCGGGGGCCCCGGCGCCGCGCGAGGTCGCGCCGTCTAGTTCTCCCACACCTTGAACGCCCTCACCTGGTAGGGCGACTGGGGCAGCCAGACCCCGTCGCCCGGGTAGGTCTGGAACTCGCCGGTCTCCGCGCACTCGACCGACTGGTAGGTGGTGACCGGGCGCCCCGTCCGGTTGGTGAGGGACTGCGCGGTCGTCCCGGCGGGCAGCGCGGTGCAGCTGTTGATGTCGAGGCCGCTCAGCTCGAAGGTCTGCCGCTTGCCCTTGAACTCCGCCTTCGCCCACAGGCACAGCTGCCCGGTGGCGCAGCCTGTCAGCGTCGGCGGGCCGGCGGCGTGCGCGGAGCCGGCTGTGCTCGGGATCAGGGCGGTCAGGGTCAGGGCGACGGCGGCGAAAGTGGTGCTCCACGTACGCATGACGGGTCAACTCCTTGTGGACGGGCGGCCCCCGGACCGTTTCCGGGGCTTCGCCGCTACCCACGCTGACCTGCGAAGACGGGCGGGCGGAAGGGGGCCGGGGCAGGTCCACCCTGATAGGCGACAGCCCCGCCGGAACCGTCCGGCGGGGCTGTCGTACGTACGGAGTTGACGCCTCAGACGTGGGCCGCGCCCGCGCCCTGGGCGGCGTTCTCGCCGCGCTTGGTGAAGCAGGCGACGACGGCGGCGAGGACCGCGACGACGCCCGCGACGGTGAAGGCGGTGCCCATGCCGTCCACGAACGTGCCGTGGGCGACGTCGGTGATCTTCTGCGCGATCTCGGCCGGGACTCCCTGGGGCACCGGCGCGATGCCGACCTGGACGCCCTTCTCCGCGAGCTCGGTCTGCTCCGGGGTGAGCGGGGGCAGTTCGGCGGCCCGCCAGTTGTCCCCGAACGAGTTGCCGACCGTACTGGCCATGACCGCGCCGAGGACGGCGGTGCCGAGGCTGCCGCCGACCTGCATGGCGGCCTGCTGGAGCCCGCCGGCCACGCCGGACAGCTCCAGCGGGGCGTTGCCGACGATGACCTCGGTGGCGCCGACCATGACGGGCGCGAGGCCGAAGCCGAGCAGCGCGAACCAGAGCGACATGGTGAGGGTGCCGGTGTCCGGGGTGAGCTGGGCCATCCCGAAGCAGGCGGCCGCGGTGGCGACCATGCCCGCGACGAGCGGGATGCGCGGGCCGAGCTTGGTGATGGCCGCGCCGGCCAGCGGCGAGCCGATGATCATCATGCCGGTCAGCGGGAGCAGGTGGAGGCCGCTGTCGACGGGGCTCATGCCGTGGACGTTCTGCAGGTAGAAGGTGACGAAGAACAGGCCGCCCATGAAGGCGAAGGCCATCAGCACCATCAGCACGGTGCCCGCGGACAGCGGCAGCGAGCGGAACATGCCCAGCGGGATCAGCGGTTCGGAGACCTTGGTCTCCCAGAACGTGAAGAGGAAGAAGCCGAGCACGGACGCGGCGAGGAACAGAAGCGTCCGGGAGTCGCCCCAGCCCCATTCCGCGGCCTTGATCAGGGCCCAGATGAGGGAGAACATCGCGGCCGACAGCAGCAGGATCCCGAGGACGTCGAAGGAGCGCGGGGCGTTCTCCGCCCGGTGGTCGACCAGGATGAACAGGCCGAAGATCAGCGCGACGATGCCGACGGGCACGTTGATGAAGAACACGGACTGCCAGCTGACGTGCTCGACGAGCAGGCCGCCGACGATCGGCCCGGCCGCGGTCGAGGCGCCGATGACCATGCCCCAGATGCCGATGGCCATGTTGAGCTTCTCGGCCGGGAAGGTGGCGCGCAGCAGGCCGAGCGCGGCGGGCATCAGCAGCGCGCCGAACAGGCCCTGGGCGACGCGGAATCCGATGACGAGCTCGACTCCGGTGGACAGGCCGATCGCGGCGGAGGAGAGCGCGAAGCCCGCGATGCCTATGAGGAAGGTCTGGCGGTGGCCGAAGCGGTCGCCGAGCTTGCCCGCGGTGATGAGCGAGACCGCGAGGGCGAGCAGGTAGCCGTTGGTGATCCACTGCACCTCCGCGAGCGAGGCGTTCAGGTCCTGCTGGATCGCGGGGTTGGCGACGGCGACGATCGTGCCGTCGAGGGTGACCATCATGACGCCGATGGCCACGGCGAACAGGGTGAACCATGGATGGCCACGCAACCCGGAGCGGACCGGTGAGGTCCCCGCTTCCTTGGCCAGGGTGATCTGACTAGTCATGCGGACAGGCTAGTGACAGCGACTGACACTTCACAGACGGCTTAACGAGACGGTCACTGTCAGGTCTGTCACAGGTACCCTGACCGCTCACTCAGGCAGAGAGGACCCCTCCGGTGATGGGCGGACTGCGCGAGCGCAAGAAGCGGCGCACCCGGGACGCGCTGCTGCGCGCCGCCCTGCTGCTCTTCGCAGACCAGGGGTACGAGCAGACCACGGTCGACGAGATCACCGATTCCGTGGCCGTGTCCCAGCGCACCTTCTTCCGCTACTTCGCCAACAAGGAGGAAGTGGCCTTCGCCGTCCAGGACCTCGTCGAGTCGCACTTCGTGGCGGCACTGCGGTCCCGGCCGGCCGGGGAAGGCCCCTTCGAGGCGATGCGGGCGGCGGTGCTCGACGCGTGGGACACCCTCGACGAGGCCATCTCGGAGGTGGTCCCGGTCGACCTGTACATGCGCACCTACCAGTTGATCGAGTCGACCCCGGCGCTGCTCGCGGTGCACCTGCGGCGCTCGACGGAGCTGGAGGAACGGGTCGCCCGGCTGATCGCGGAACGCGAGGGACTGGACGTGGAAGCCGACCCGCGACCGCGGGTGGCTGTCGCCGCGTTCACCGGCGTGATGCGGGTCACGGGACGGCTCTGGGGCCAGGGCGAGGACACCAGCGTGGCGGCGATCCGGCGGATGACGGAGGCCTACCTCGACCAGATCGGCCCCGCCCTCTCCACTGCGTGGCGCCCGCCGGTGTGATCACAACAGCGGCCTGCCGGCCGTCCCGGGTGACCTGCGTCACCCCCCGGCCGGGAACCCCCAACGGGCCGCCGCCGGGCGGGCGTACGGGTACCACGGTCGGACGTGAAGCCCGTCACCCGGCACGCCGCAGGCTGAAGGCGTCTCATACGCTGGTCGTAGTGAACGTGCCCGGCCTCGCCCACCCCCCCGCCCCCGGCGCCGACCCGCGCCCTGCCGCCCTGCGTGTGCTGCTCGCGCTCGCGGTGGTCTTCGTGCTGCTCGCCACCACCGGCTGGACGGCCGTGCACCGCCCCGAGGGCGGGACCCCGCTGCGGGCGGCCGCGCTCGCCGCCTGGGCGAGCGCCCGGATCGACGGCCGCCCCGTGCCGGCCGCGGACGCGGACGCGTCGACCGTGGCCCACTTCTTCGCCGGCCTCGACGGCGTCCAGCGGACCCGCCTCGCCGAGGCCTACCCCCTCGTCGTCGGCAACCTCGACGGCGCCCCCGCAGCCACCCGCTACCGGGCCAACCTGCTCGGCCTCCAGCAGGCCGGCCGGGTCGAGGAGGCCCGCAGCCGCGACGTCGCCCTCACCCCCGCCGACCGCGCGACGGCCACCCGCCGCTCCCACCGCTTCGCCTCGCTCGCCGAGCCCGGCCGGCAGATCCTCGCCTTCGACCCCACCGGCAGCGGCCTGGTCGCCGAGGTCTTCGGCGACCTCGACCGGGCCCGCCGGGTCTCGGTGATCGTCCCCGGCGTCGACACCGACGTGATCACCTTCGAGCGCACCCAGCGCCAGTTCACCGCCCCCGTCGGCATGGCCGAGTCCCTGTACGAGGCCCAGCGCGCGGCGGCGCCCCGCAGCCGGACGGCGGTCATCGCCTGGGCCGGCTACACCGCCCCCACCGGGGTCGGCATGGACGCCGCCACCGGCCACATGGCCGTCGACGGCGCCGTCCGGCTGAAGTCGTTGACCGCGGCCCTGCCCGGGGACTCCGGCGTGGCGCTGTTCTGCCACAGCTACGGATCGGTGGTGTGCGGGGTCGCCGCGCGTGAACTGCCCGCCCGGGTGACGGACATCGTGGTGGCCGGCAGCCCCGGCATGCGCGCGCAGAACGTCGCCGGACTGCACACCTCGGCGCGGGTCTGGGCCACCCGGGACGAGGGCGACTGGATCGCGGACGTACCGCACCTGGAGGTCGGCGGGCTGGGCCACGGCGCCGACCCGGTGTCGCCGGACTTCGGCGCGCGGCTGCTCTCCTCGGCCGGCGCCAAGAGCCACACCGGCTATTTCACGCCAGGCACGGATTCGTTGCGCAACTTCGCCGAGGTCGGAAGCGGCGCGTTCGGTTCCATCGGCTGCGCGACCGGGGACGACGCGTGCCGCCGCGGAATTTCCGGGGCAGAGCAGGACCGACGCGCGTAGAGGGCCGGAAATCGGTCCCCGCAGCGAGGGGGACGCGCGGGGGCGCCTCCCTTTACGATGTGCCGCATGGGTGACGTACTGGCCGGAAACCATGCCGTCTGGGAGTTCGACCTCGACTCGGACTCGGTGCTCATCCGCTTCGCACGGGGGATGCGAACGCCAAGGCTCTTCCACGCCCTCGGCCCGCGCCGGATCCCCCTGGAAGCGGTGTCCGCGGTGACCGTGACCGCCGGGAAGCGCGACTCCGTGGTGCTGCGTGCCGTCCCGCGGCCGGGCGCGGACCCGCTGATGGAGGCAGCCGCCGGGCAGCTGCGGGAGGCCTGCGACCCGTACCGGCTGGTGCTGCCGGGCGAACGGGCCCCGCACGCCGCCGCCTTCGCCGACGCGCTGCTGTCGCGGCTGGGGCCGGATCCGGCCGAGCCGGCGGAGCGCTTCCTGGTGGACGCGCCCCGGCCGCCGCTGTACTTGAAGGCGTACGACGCGCGGGTGGGCTTCGACGGGTCGGCGATCGATTTCCGCTGGTCCCGTACGGGCGCCACGAGCACCAAGTGGAAGGCCTGCGACCAGCGTTACCCGATCGCCGCGCTCACCGGCGTGGAGTGGCGCTCCCCCGAAGGGCCCGGCGGCCACCTGCGGCTGCTGCTGCGGGACGCCGCGGGGGATCCCCGGCCGAGCCACGACCTGGCGGCGGCCGTGTTCGCCGTCGGGTACGGGGCGGTGCACGAGTCGCTGCCGTTCGCCGCGGCGGTGCTCGCCGCGGTGCGGGGGCGGGCCGCGGTGTCCTCGGTGCCGGGGGCTCGCGCGGGCGACCGGCTTCATCACCTGAGCGAGCTGCACAGCGCGGGGCTGCTCACGGACGCCGAGTACGTCGCACTGCGGGATCGTTTCTCCGCCGAGGCGTAACCGCTGCGCGGAGCCTCTCCCCGCCCCGCCCTTCCACCGTTCCCCGGGCTCCGCCCGGACCCGCGCCTCAAACGCCGGCGAGGCTGAAATTGCCCTGCGGGCAATCCAGCCGCGCCTGGCGGGCGGCACCAGCCACATCCAGCCCCGCCGGCGTTTGAGGCGCGGGGTCTGGGGCGGAGCCCCAGGAGGCCGTCAGGCTTCCCGGGGGACCGACGTGAAGGCCATGTCCGGGTAGCGGTCCCCCGCGACGCCGGCGGCGATCGGCTCCAAGAGGGCGAGCTCTGCCCCCGTCAGGGTGATCCCCGTCGCGGCCGCGTTCTCGCGGAGGCGGGCCGGACGGCGGGTGCCCGGGATCGGGATCACCGTCAGCCCGTGCACCTCCGCCCGCTGCTGCACCCAGGCCAGCGCGATCTGCGCCGCGCTCGCGCCGCGCCCCGCCGCGACCTCCCGGACGGGGGCCAGCAGGTCCGCGTTGGCCTTCGCGTTGTCCCCGCTGAAGCGGGGCTGGGCCCGGCGGAAGTCCCCCTCGGAGAGCTCCGCGGCGGCGTCCGCGAAGGCCCCGGCCAGGAAGCCGCGCCCCAGCGGGGAGTACGGCACGAAGGCCACGCCCAGTTCCGCCGCCGCGCCCACCGCGCTGCGCTCCACGTCCCGGCTGAAAAGCGACCACTCGGACTGCAGCGCCGCGATCGGGTGCACGGCGTACGCCTCCCGCAGCTCCGCCCCGGTGACCTCGCTCAGCCCCAGGTGGCGCACCTTCCCCTCCTGTACCAGCTCGGCCATGGCTCCCACCGATTCGGCGAGCGGTACGGCCGGGTCGCGGCGGTGCATGTAGTAGAGGTCGATGACGTCGACGCCGAGCCGCCGCAGGCTGCCCTCGACGCAGCTCCGTACGTAGGCGCGGTCGTTGCGGATCCGCCGGTTCCGGGGGTCGTCGTCGGTGCGCTCGATGGCGAACTTCGTGGCGAGGGTGATCTCGTCCCGGTGCGCCGCCACGAAGGGCGCGAGGAACTCCTCGTTCGCGCCGCGCCCGTAGACGTCGGCCGTGTCGAAGAGGGTGACCCCGGCGGCGAGCGCCGCCTCCAGGGTCGCGCGGGCCGCCGTCTCGTCGGTGCGCCCGTACCACTCGCTCATGCCCATGCAGCCGAGGCCCTGGACTCCGACCAGTGGGCCGCCCCTGCCGAGCTCTGCCTGCTCGATCCGCTCGATCTTCTTCCGCTCCGTCATGGCCGTGCCCTCCCCGAGTAGATGCCGATCTTGTAGTCCAGTACGGCGAGCGCGTCCGTCAGCTCCGTGAGCCGCGCCCGCACCTCGCTCCGCGTCCGTTCCAGCAGCGCGCGGCGCTCGTCGAAGGTGTGGTCCCCCTCGCGCACCAGCTCGGCGTAGCGGACCATGTCCGCCACCGACATCCCGGTGGCCCGCAGCTTGCCGACGAAGGACAGCCAGCGCAGGTCCTCGTCGCTGAAACGGCGCTGTCCCGAGTGGGAGCGGTCCACGTGCGGCATCAGGCCGATCCGCTCGTACCAGCGCAGGGTGTGCTGGGTCAGGCCGGTCCGGGCCTCGACCTCGCTGATCGTGTACCGCGTCTGCGTCAGGCTCTGGCTCATGGCCCCACGCTAAAACCCTTGAGTGCACTCCAGGCAAGTAGGCTCGGCGGCATGGACAGCATGGAAAGCCTGCGGATCATCGAGACCTGGCCGGTGGACACGGCCGCGGCGGCCGTCGTACGCGCCGACGGGAGCCTGGCCGGCTCCCACGGGCCCGTCGGCCACCGCTTCCCCCTGGCCTCGGTGACCAAGCCGCTCGCCGCCTACGCCGCCCTCGTCGCGTACGAGGAGGGGGCGATCGAGCTCGACGAGCCGGCCGGGCCCGAGGGGTCGACGGTCCGTCACCTCCTCGCGCACACCAGCGGTCTGGCCTTCGACGAGCACCGGGTGACGGCCCCGCCCGGGGACCGCCGGCTGTACTCGAACGCCGGTTTCGAGGTGCTCGGCGACCACATCGCCAAGGCCACCGGGATCCCCTTCGCCGAGTACCTGCACCAGGCGGTCTTCGAGCCGCTCGGCATGGTCTCCAGCAGCCTGGAGGGCTCCCCCGCCAAGGACGGCGTCTCCACCGTCGCCGACCTGCTGCTCTTCGCCGCCGAACTGCAGGCGCCCCGGCTGCTCGACGTCCGCACGGTCGCGGAGGCCACCTCGGTCGTCCACCCCGGCCTCAAGGGCGTCCTGCCGGGCTACGGGCACCAGTCCCCCAACGACTGGGGGCTCGGCATGGAGATCCGCGACGGCAAGTCCCCGCACTGGACGGGCGCTTCCTCCTCGCCGCGCACCTTCGGCCACTTCGGCCAGTCGGGCACCTTCCTGTGGGTGGACCCGGACGCCCGCGCCGCGTGCGTGGCCCTGACGGACCGGGCCTTCGGCCCGTGGGCCGTCGCGGCCTGGACCCCCTTCACCGACGCGGTCCTCGCGGAGCTCCGCCGGTCCTAGTGCTGTGACCGGCAAGGTTCACCGGGTCACGGCGCCCGGCACGGCACCTCGCTGCGTTGTCGGACCGCGCAAGTACGTCCAGTACGAGCCGCGGCCCTCCGCCTTGCGATGCACCGCACCGGACACCGCGACCCGGCAAACCTTTCCGGCCACAGCACTAGCCGGGCAGTTCCCAGATCAGCAGCTCCCCCGGGGATCCGGCCGTGACCACCAGGCCCTCCTCGCCGGTGATCCGCACGGAGTCCCCGGGGCCGAGCTCGGCCCCATCCAGGCGCAGGTCCCCGCGGACCACGTGCACGTACACCCGCTCCGCGGCCGGTACGGGGACCCGCTCCCCCGCGCCCGGACGCCGGACGTGCAGGACGGCGCCGGCCGCGGGGATCTCGTACGCCGTCCCGTCCGGGATGCCGCCGACCACCTCGTACGAGGGCTCCCCGCCGGCCGTGAGCGGCGCGAGCCACATCTGCACGAAGCGCAGCGGCCGCTCGCCGTCGTTGCGCTCCACGTGCCGGGCCCCGGAGCCGGCGCTGAGCCGCTGGACGTCCCCGGGCCGGACCAGGCCCTTCTCGCCCGTGCTGTCCTCGTGGGTGAGTTCGCCCTCGACCACCCAGGTGACGATCTCGGTGTGGCTGTGCGGGTGCTCGTCGAATCCGGCGCCCGCGGCGAGGGTCTCCTCGTTGCAGGCCAGGACGGGTCCGAAGCGCAGGTTGTCCGGATCGTAGAAGGCCCCGAAGGAGAAGGCGTGGCGGCTGCTGATCCCGGCGGCCGGGTCCCCGCCCTCGTACCGGTCCGTACCGCGGCGCACATCAATCATGGGAGCCACCGTAGCGCCGGCGTGGCGGCGGGCACGGGACCGGACTCCGCGCAGCCCCGCCGATAAGGCAGTCTTGTCACGTGCCCCAACCCGAACGTGAGCATTCCCCCGCGACACAAGCCGCGCATCCCGCTCCCGCCCATCCGCACGCCGCGACGCTGCGCCGACTGGAGAAGTCCTCCGGCCGGCTCGCCGCCAACGCGATCGCGCGCATGGACGAGACCCTGCCGTGGTACCGGGCGATGCCCCCGGAGAACCGGTCCTGGATCGGCCTGGTCGCGCAGGCCGGCATCGCCGCGTTCACGGAGTGGTTCCGGCACCCCGAGACCCCGCAGGCGATCTCCACCGACGTGTTCGGGACGGCTCCGCGCGAGCTGACCCGGGCGATCACCCTGCGCCAGACGGTGGAGATGGTCCGCACCACGATCGAGGTCATGGAGGCCGCGATCGAGGAGGTGGCGGCCCCGGGCGACGAGTCGATCCTGCGCGAGGCGCTGCTGGTCTACGCCCGGGAGATCGCCTTCGCGACGGCCCAGGTGTACGCGCAGGCCGCCGAGGCGCGCGGCGCGTGGGACGCCCGGCTGGAGTCCCTCGTCGTCAACGCGGTGCTGTCCGGCGAGGCCGACGAGGGTGCGCTGTCGCGCGCGGCGGCGCTCGGCTGGAACTCTCCGGAGCACGTGTGCGTGGTGCTCGGCACCGCGCCGGAGGGAGACAGCGAGCTCACCGTCGAGGCGATCCGGCGGGCGGCCCGCCACCACAAGCTCCAGGTCCTCACAGGCGTGCTGGGCGACCGTCTGGTCGTCATCGCGGGCGGCAGCGACAACCCGATCCAGGTCGCGAAGTCCCTGATCGGGCCCTTCGCGGCCGGTCCGGTCGTGGCCGGTCCGGTGGTGCCCGACCTGCTGAACGCGACGAAGTCGGCGCAGGCCGCGGCGGCCGGGCTGAAGGCCTGCACGGCCTGGCAGGACGCCCCGCGACCGGTGCTGGCGGACGATCTCCTGCCGGAGCGGGCCATCGCCTCGGATCCAGCTGCCCGCGAGCAGCTGGTGGAGGAGATCTACAGACCGCTGGAGGAGGCGGGGTCGGCGCTGCTGGAGACGCTGAGCGTCTACCTGGAGCAGGCCAGCAGCCTCGAAGGCGCGGCGCGCATGCTGTTCGTGCACCCCAACACGGTGCGCTACCGGCTGCGACGTGTGACCGACGTCACCGGGTGGTCGCCTTCGGATGTCCGCTCGGCGTTCACGCTGCGGATCGCCCTGATTCTGGGGCGCCTGGCCGACGGAGATCCCCAGTCCTAGACTTTTGTCGGACATCAACAATTACCCCGACCGTTCTTGGTCCCTGTCCCCACGGGCGGCAGGGACCATCCACAAGAGAGAGTGTGAGGGTGCTCGTACTCGTCGCTCCCGGCCAAGGCGCTCAGACGCCCGGCTTCCTGACTCCCTGGCTCGACCTTCCCGGTGCCGCCGACCGCGTCGCCGCGTGGTCGGACGCCATCGGGCTGGACCTCGCCCACTACGGCACGAAGGCTGACGCCGACGAAATCCGCGACACGGCCGTGGCACAGCCGCTGCTGGTCGCCGCGGGTCTGCTGTCCGCTTCGGCACTGGGTTCCACCTCGGCCTTCGGTGCCGTCTCGGGCCACAGCGTCGGTGAGATCACCGCCGCCGCGGTCGCGGGCGTGCTGTCCGAGGCCGACGCGCTGTCCTTCGTCCGGACGCGCGGCCTGGGCATGGCGGAGGCCGCCGCGGTCACCGAGACCGGCATGGCCGCAGTCCTCGGTGGCGACCGCGACGTCGTCGTCGCCCACCTGGAGAAGCTGGGCCTGACCCCGGCCAACATCAACGGAGCGGGCCAGATCGTGGCCGCCGGCACCATGGAGCAGATCGCCGCTCTGGAGGCCGAGAAGCCCGAAGGCTCCATGAAGGTCGTCGCCCTCAAGGTCGCGGGCGCCTTCCACACGCACCACATGGCCCCGGCCGTCGCCACGCTGGAGGAGGCCGCGAAGGCCCTCTCCCCGGCGGACCCGGCGCTGAAGTACGTCTCCAACAAGGACGGCCTCGTCGTCACTTCGGGCGCCGATGTCGTCGCCCGCCTGGTCGGCCAGGTCGCGAACCCGGTCCGCTGGGACCTGTGCATGGAGACGTTCGGCGAGCTGGGCGTCACGGGAATCATCGAGCTCTGCCCCGGCGGCACCCTGACGGGCCTGGCCAAGCGCGCGCTGAAGGGCGTGCCGAGCGTGGCCCTGAAGACGCCGGACGATCTCGACAAGGCCGCGGCGCTCGTCGCCGAGCAGTCGGCCTGAGCGAAGGAGCCCACACAGCATGTCAAAGATCAAGCCGGCCAAGGGCTCCCCGTACGCCCGCATCCTCGGCGTCGGCGGCTACCGCCCGGCCCGTGTGGTGCCCAATGAGGTCATCCTGGAGACGATCGACTCGTCCGACGAGTGGATCCGCTCCCGTTCCGGCATCGCGACGCGTCACTGGGCCTCGCCCGAGGAGACCGTCGCCGCGATGTCGGTGGAGGCCTCCGGGAAGGCGCTGGCCGACGCCGGCGTCTCGCCCGAGCAGATCGGTGCGGTGATCGTCTCGACGGTCTCGCACTTCAAGCAGACCCCCGCCGTCGCGACCGAGATCGCGCACCGGATCGGCGCGCCCAAGCCCGCCGCCTTCGACATCTCCGCCGGCTGCGCCGGGTTCGGCTACGGCCTGACCCTGGCCAAGGGCATGGTGGTCGAGGGCTCGGCGCAGTACGTGCTCGTCATCGGTGTGGAGCGGCTTTCGGACCTGACCGACCTGGAGGACCGCGCGACGGCCTTCCTGTTCGGTGACGGCGCCGGCGCAGTGGTCGTCGGTCCCGCGGACGAGCCGGCCATCGGCCCCACGGTGTGGGGTTCGGAGGGCGACAAGTCCGAGACCATCAAGCAGACCGTGCCGTGGGACGAGTACGCCGGCAAGGACGGCGGCGAGAAGTTCCCGGCCATCACGCAGGAGGGTCAGGCGGTCTTCCGCTGGGCCGTCTTCGAGATGGCCAAGGTGGCCCAGCAGGCGCTCGACGCCGCCGGGATCACCGCGGAGGACCTGGACGTCTTCATCCCGCACCAGGCAAACATGCGGATCATCGACTCGATGGTGAAGACTCTGAAGCTGCCGGACCACGTGACGGTCGCCCGTGACGTGGAAACCACCGGCAACACCTCGGCCGCCTCGATCCCGCTCGCTATGGAGCGGCTCCTGGCGACCGGAGCGGCGAAGAGCGGCGACACCGCGCTCGTCATCGGCTTCGGGGCGGGACTCGTCTACGCCGCGACGGTCGTTACCCTCCCCTAGGGCCGGGATCCTTTCCCGCCCTGTTCCACTCAGTAGCTATAGAAGGAGCGCCACATGGCCGCCACGCAGGAAGAGATCATCGAGGGTCTCGCGGAGATCGTCAACGAGATCGCGGGCATCCCCGTCGAGGACGTCGAGGCCGGCAAGTCCTTCACCGACGACCTGGACGTCGACTCGCTGTCCATGGTCGAGGTCGTCGTCGCCGCCGAAGAGCGCTTCGACGTCAAGATCCCGGACGAGGACGTCAAGAACCTCAAGTCGGTCGGCGACGCCGCGGACTACATCCTGAAGCACCAGGCCTGAGCCTGACGAGCGTTTGTCGCCACCCGGCGGTGGCGCCGTGACAATTCAGCACCCCCTGAGACGTGGAGAAAGAATTCCTGTGAGCCCGACCAATCGCACCGTGGTCGTCACCGGTATCGGCGCAACCACTCCGCTGGGTGGCGACAGCGCTTCGACCTGGGAAGGTCTGCTTGCCGGCCGTTCCGGCGTGAAGCCCCTCGAGGGTGAGCGCTTCGCCGAACTCCCGGTCCGCATCGCCGCCCCGGTCGCCGTGGACCCGAGCGAGGTCCTGCCCCGCCCGCTGGCCCGCAAGCTGGACCGCTCGGCGCAGTTCGCCGTCATCGCGGCCCGTGAGGCCTGGGCCGACGCGGGTTACACCGCCCCGGCCGGCGAGGACGAGTCCATCGTCCCCGAGCGCCTGGGCACCGTCATCGCCTCCGGCATCGGCGGCGTGACGACCCTGCTCGACCAGTACGACGTACTGAAGGAGAAGGGTGTGCGCCGGGTCTCCCCGCACACCGTCCCCATGCTGATGCCGAACGGCCCCTCGGCCAACGTCGGCCTGGAGGTCAACGCCCGTGCGGGCGTGCACACTCCGGTCAGCGCCTGCGCCTCCGGCGCCGAGGCCATCGGCTACGCCGTCGAGATGATCCGTACCGGCCGTGCCGACGTGGTCGTCGCGGGCGGCACCGAGGCGGCGATCCACCCGCTGCCGATCGCCGCGTTCGCCAACATGATGGCGATGTCCAAGAACAACGAGAACCCGACCACGGCCTCCCGCCCGTACGACAAGGCCCGTGACGGCTTCGTCCTGGGCGAGGGCGCGGGCGTCGTGATCCTCGAGTCCGCCGAGCACGCCGCCGCGCGTGGCGCCCGGGTCTACTGCGAGGTGCTGGGCCAGGGCCTGTCCGCGGACAGCCACCACATCGCGCAGCCGGAGCCGACGGGCCGCGGTGTCGCGGCCGCCGTGCAGAACCTGCTCGACAACACGGGTCTCGACCCGGCCGAGCTGGTCCACGTGAACGCGCACGCCACGTCGACCCCGCAGGGTGACACGGCCGAGCTGAAGGCCCTGCGCAAGGTGCTGGGCGACGACCTCGACCACATCGCGATCTCCGCGACGAAGTCGATGACCGGTCACCTGCTCGGTGGCGCCGGCGGCATCGAGACCGTGGCGACCGTGCTGGCGCTGTACCACCGGCTGGCCCCGCCGACGATCAACTGCGACGACCTGGACGAGGACATCGACGCGGACATCGTCCGCGACGAGCCGCGCAAGCTGCCGGCCGACGGCCCGATCTCCGCGATCAACAACTCCTTCGGCTTCGGCGGTCACAACGTGACCCTCGCCTTCCGAAGCGTCTGACGGACAACGTGAAGGGCCCCTCCCGGCATCTGCCGGGAGGGGCCCTTCACGTTGTCCGGGTTACACGACCTGGTGGAGCCAGCGGACCGGGGCGCCCTCGCCCGCGTAGCGGAAGGGCTCCAGTTCGTCGTCCCAGGGCTTGCCGAGCAGCTTGGCGATCTCCGCCTCCAGGTCGGTCTCGCCGCGGGCGGACCGGGCGAGGGCGGCGCGCAGCCGGTCCTCCGGGATCAGGATGTCGCCGTGCATGCCGGTGACGGCGTGGAAGATGCCCAGTTCCGGGGTGGAGCTGTAGCGCTCGCCCTCGGAGGTCGGGCAGGGCTCCGCGGTCACCTCGAAGCGCAGCAGGTGCCAGCCGCGCAGTGCGGAGGCGAGCTTCGAGGCGGTGCCCGCTTCGGCCTGCCAGGAGAACTCGGCTCTCCAGGTGCCGGGGGAGGCGGGCTGCCGGATCCAGTCGAGGTTCACCCGCACCCCGAGCACGCCCGCAACAGCCCATTCCACGTGCGGGCAGAGCGCGCGCGGTGCGGAATGCACGTACAGAACTCCACGTGTCGTCACCTGGACCTCCAGTGTAGGACGAGGTCGGGAATAAACTCCAGAAAACGGACAGTATGTGACGTGATGTAATGTAACGGAAATTATTTGACATTGCGCTACGGGACCTGCGGCCGAAACGCCACGGGAAAAAGCTACCGTGCGCCAGGGGTCATGGTGTGACGTACGGTCGCTCCGAGGCCCGTAAACACAGAGCTTTCACTCAGCAGGACCCCCCGGGGCACGCGGGGCGACGAGGAGGGGACCCACCCATGCGCACCACCCCCGCACGCCGACGCGCGCGCCGCGCAATCGCGGGCGCGGGCGCGGCGGCCGCGCTGCTGGCCGGGGCGATCACCGGGTGCAGCTCGGGCGGGTCGGGCGACGAGGGCGGCCAGGGCGCGCAGGCCGCGCCGCGCTGGAACACGGCGCCCGCCTCCATCGCGGCGGTGGGCGACTCGATCACCCGTGGTTTCGACGCCTGTTCGGTCCTGGCCGACTGCCCCGAGGTCTCCTGGGCCACGGGCAACGACCCGGCGGTGCGGTCCCTGGCCACGCGCCTCATCGGGGACGCCGAGGCGCCCGCGCGCAGCTGGAACTACGCGGTGACCGGCTCGCGCATGGCGGACCTGCCGGCGCAGCTGGCCGGCGCGGCCGGGCACAAGCCCGAGCTGGTCACGGTCATGGTGGGCTCCAACGACGCCTGCCGGCCCACGGCTTCGTCGATGACTCCGGTGGCGGATTTCCGGGCCGGTTTCGAGAAGGCCCTGGCGGGTCTGAGGGCCGCCTCGCCGGCCTCCCAGGTGTACGTCTCCAGCGTGCCTGACCTCCAGCGGCTGTGGGAGCAGGGCAAGGACAGCCCGATGGTCCGGCAGATCTGGAAGCTGGGCATCTGTCAGTCGATGCTCGCCGATCCGCTGGCGGCGGGGACGGGCGCGACGGCCCGGCGGGAGCAGGTGCGGGCGCGGGTGGTGGAGTACAACGAGGTGCTGCGCGAGGTCTGCGCGAAGGACGCGCTGTGCCGTTACGACGGCGGCGCGGTGTTCCAGTACCCCTTCTCGGCGGATCAGTTGAGCCGCTGGGACTGGTTCCACCCGGGCAAGGACGGGCAGGCGCGGCTCGCGGAACTGGCGCACCGACAGGTGACGGCGGCCGAACCGCCGCGTTGACGCTCATATGCGC
The DNA here is from genome assembly GCF_040684275.1 of Streptomyces sp. NPDC091371. Classification (NCBI taxonomy): domain Bacteria; kingdom Bacillati; phylum Actinomycetota; class Actinomycetes; order Kitasatosporales; family Streptomycetaceae; genus Streptomyces; species Streptomyces sp. NPDC091371. Next base: position 77,154 of record NZ_JBFBFP010000020.1, on the reverse strand, counting down.
GAAGGACCGGGGAAGGGGGTCAGGACCCTCCCCCGGTCCGGCTTCTCACCGGCCCCGACAGGGGTGATTTCCGGCCATACGGTGTGTCAGCGTGTCACGCGAGGTCGAGCGTCGCCGTCAGCCGCGTGTCTCCGTGCGAGTGGCTCGCGCGGACCTCGTAGGCGCCGCCGATCCGCCGCCAGCCGCGGACTTCCTCGTCCCAGATCTCGAAGGCCCGGGCGGGCAGGGCGATCTCGGTCTCGACGCTCTCGCCGGGGCCCGCCTCGACGCCCGCGAAGGCGGCCAGCCAGCTCGCCGGGCGCTCCACGGTCGCGCTCTGCGCGCTGTCGGACGCAGTGTCGACCGGGGCGAGGTAGACCTGCACGACCTCGCGGCCCGGCCGGGTGCCGGTGTTCGTGAGGCGGACGCGGACCGTGTCGGCGGTGGCCTCCAGGGACTCGTACGCCCAGTCGGTGTAGCCGAGGCCGTGCCCGAAGGGGAAGGCGGGCTCGACCGACTGGGCCTCGTAGGCCCGGTAGCCGATGAACAGCCCCTCGGTGTACTCCAGGCGCCCGTCGGTGGGGACGACCTCGGTGACGGGCGCGTCGGCGAACCGGGCGGGCCAGGTGGTGGGCAGCCGCCCGCCCGGCTCCTCCTTCCCGAGGAGTACGTCGGCCAGCGCGGCCCCGCCCTCCTGTCCGGGGAACCAGGTCAGGAGCACGGCGGCGACCTCGTCGCGCCACGGCAGCTCGACCGGGGAGCCGGCGTTGACCACGACGACGGTGTGGGGGTTGGCGGCGGCGACGGCGCGGACCAGGTCGTTCTGACGGCCCGGCAGCTCCAGGTCCTTGCGGTCGAAGCCCTCGGACTCCACGCGCTCGGTGGTGGCGACGACCACGACGGCGGTGTCGGCGGCTCGGGCGGCCGCCACGGCCTCGGCGATCAGCTCGTCGGCCTCGCGCTGCGGGCCGAGGTGGAGCAGGGAGAACATGATGGCCTTGAGCGGCAGGGCGGTCGTGTCGGGGACCTGGTAGGTCAGCGACACCTCGACCGGTTCGCCCTCGGTGAGGGTGACCCGGCCCCGCTCGCTGGGCGCGCCGAAGAAGGCCTCGAAGGGGTCGGCCTCGCTGCCCAGTTCCTGGACGCCCTCCCACAGGGTCTCGCCGCCGACGGTGAGGGTGAAGGCGCCGAGCCCGCGGGTGCCGAAGGCGTGTTCGCCGTTCTCGCGCGGCAGGAACGTTCCGGTGACCTCGATGCTCGCCATGGTCTCGTACGAGGCGCCCTCGGGCAGGTCGTCGCCGATCCACTGGACCTGGCCCGAGGGCAGGCTGCCTTCGCCGAGGACGGCGCCGGAGGCGTCGCGGCAGACGGCGCGCAGCTCGAAGCCCTGGCCGGCGGGGGTGAGTTCGTCCGAGGGGTCGGCGCCGATGGTGTAGGTGAGCGCCCCTTCGGGGAGGGCGGCGGTGAGGCCGTCGAGCGGGGAGACGATCCGCTCGGGAAAGACGGTGGCGGAGCCGCCGCCGAGGACGCGGGCGTCGCGGGCCGCGGCGCCGATGAGGGCGACGGTGCGGCCGGCGGCGGCGTCGAGCGGCAGCGCACCGTTCTCGTTGCGCACGAGGACGAAGCCGCGGACGGCGAGTTCGCGGGCCAGTTCCTGGCCGTCGATCGGTGCGGGCGCCTCGCCGACCACGGCGGGGGCGCCTTCCAGGGCGCCGACGCGGGCCGCGAGGCGCAGTACGTTGCGGACGGCCGTGTCGACGGCGGACTCGGGGACCTCCCCGGCGCGCACGGCTTCGGCGAGGGCGGGTCCGTAGACGGTCTGCGGGCCGGGCATGGCCACGTCCATGCCGCCGAGGATGTCCCCACTGGTGGAGCGGGCGGCCATCCAGTCGGACACGTTGTAGCCGTCGAAGCCCCACTCGGCGCGCAGGACGTCGTTGACCAGGTACTGGTGCTCGGTCATCGTCGTGCCGTTGACCCGGTTGTAGGCGGTCATGATGCCCCACGGGTGGGCGTTGGCGACGATGGCCTCGAAGGGCGCCAGGTACAGCTCGCGCAGCGGGCGCGGGGCGATGACGCTGTCGACGGTGAACCGCTCGGTCTCGGCGTCGTTGCCGACGAAGTGCTTGACGGTGGTGCCGACGCCGCCGTCCTGGACGCCGCTGACGTAGCCGGTGCCGATGGCGCCGGTGAGGTAGGGGTCCTCGGAGTAGCACTCGAAGTGCCGGCCGCCGAGCGGGGAGCGGTGCAGGTTGACCGTGGGGGCGAGGAGGACGTGGACGCCCTTGCGGCGGGCCTCCTGGGCGAGGAGCCGGCCGGCCCGGCGGGCCAGCGCCGGGTCCCAGGCGGCGGCGAGCGCGGTGGGCGAGGGCAGGGCGATGGACGGGTCGTCGGCGGTCCAGCGCACGCCGCGCACCCCGATGGGGCCGTCGGACATGACGATCGACTCCAGCCCGATCTCGGGGATCGCGGGCAGGGACCACATGTCCTGGCCGGAAAGCAGGCGGGCCTTGGTGTCGAGATCCAGCTTGTCCAGAGCCGCTTCCACGGCGTCTTCACGGATCTGCTCGCGGGCCTGATCGGCATCGGTCACGGCCGTGCCTCCTCGTTGAGTGCGGTGCGGGTGCTGTGCGGTGCCCCCATCGTGGACCCGTTCCCTGTAGAGCGGTAGGGTTCGTAATGTGTTCGTGATGTGGGGATGACGTACGGTCCTGCTGAAGGCGGCGAAGGGAAGGGGTGCGGGGCGATGGTCCGAGCCAGGAGCGAGGAGCGCCGCGAGGAGATCGTCCTCGCGGCGCTCGAAGTGATCGCGGAGCGCGGCTACCGGGGCGCGTCCCTCGGCACGGTCGCCGAGCGCGTGGGCCTGACCCAGCAGGGGCTGCTGCACTACTTCCCGACCAAGGAGGCCCTGCTGGTCGCGGTGCTGGAGGAGCGCGACCGGTGGGACACGGGCGGCGGCTCGCGCGCCGCGGCAGGCAGCTGGCGCCTGGACCTGCTGGACTCGCTGGTCGAGTACAACGCCATGCGCCCGGGCATCGTGCAGACCTTCTCGGCACTGCTCGGCGAGAGCGTCACCGAGGGGCATCCGGCCCGCGCGTTCTTCACCGAGCGCTACCAGCAGGTCCGCGTGGAGATGGCGGCGATGCTGCGCGCCGAGTTCGGCGAGCGCCTCCCGTCGGGCCTCACCCCGGAGCAGGCGGCCCCGCTGCTGACGGCGGTCATGGACGGCCTGCAGTACCAGTGGCTCCTGGCCCCCGAAGCGGTGGACATGCCGGCCGCGTTCCGCTCCTTCCTCACCTTGTTGCGGGGCCCCGAGACCCGCCCGTGACCGGCGCCGGACCGGCGGATACCTTGATCGTCCATACGAACCGAGGACGAGGGGCGGCAGGTCCGTGGGAATGTCGGGACCGATGAAGAAGATCGCCGGGGCGGTGACCGCGCTGCTGCTGGCCGCAGCGCTCGGCACGCCCTCGGCCGCGGCCGCCGAGGCCGTAAGCGACTGGCCCGAGGCCGTACGCACCTGGCCCGAGGCCGGGTACGCCACGGCGAAGAACCTCCAGGTCATGTCGTGGAACATGTGCGGCTCGCAGCGCTCCACCTGGCACTGCGAGGGGACCGGCACGCCTCAGCAGAAGATCGACGTGGTCAAGTACCACGTGCAGAACAACTACGTCCACGCCGCGCTCCTCCAGGAAGTGTGCGAGGACGATCTCACCGAGCTGATGGCCCAGTTGGGCCCGGAGTGGAGCAAGAGCTTCGCCCCGTACCAGTGGTCCCAGGGCGCTTCCGGCAAGTGGAACAGCCGCTGCGGTGAGGACACCGGGCGGGCCGACCGCATCGGGACGGCGATCGTGCTCAAGGGCCAGCTGGCGGACGCCCGGGAGTACCCGCTGACACAGCCGTACGTCGGCCAGCAGCGGCCCTTCCAGTGCGCGACGGCGGTGTACTGGAACGTCCGGCTGTGCAACGTCCACCTCTCGCCCCTGGGCAGCAACCCGGACCACCCGACCTGGGACTATCGCGACGACCAGCTCGCGGAGATCAAGGCCATCGCGAGCACCTTCCCCAGGACGGTCTTCGGCGGGGACTTCAACGCGCTGCCCCCGGACGACCCGAACAACAAGGACGCCTGGGTGTGGCCCGCCGGCCTCTACTCCACCGGTCCGGGCACCGAGGGCTACCAGGAGTGCGACCAGACGGGCGCCTCGCGCACCGGCCGGGCCACCCACGGCTCCGGCGTGAAGATCGACTACCTCTTCAGCAGTGAGACCCGGCGCTGGTGCGCGGTGGCCGACTCGGCCTTCTCCGACCACCACGTCGTGATCGAGTCCGTGGCCGTCCCCGCCTGACGGACCGGGCCGGAGGAACGCCGGGGCCCTGATGCGGGGCCCCGGCGCACGGCCGCGCGATCCGCCCGTGCATCCTTCTCCCGACGGCCTACCGGGGGGAGTTCGGGATGGAGACGGAAAAGAAGGTCGCGTGGTCGGAGCTGTTCTTCGACCTCGTGCTGGTGTTCGCCGTGACCCAGGTCTCGGCGCTGCTGCACCACGACCACGGCTGGAGCGGCACCGGACGGGCGGTGATCGCCTTCGTCCCCATCTACTGGGTGTGGGTCGGCAACACCGTGTACTCCAACACCCATGACGCGGACCGGCCGCTGAACCGGCTCGCGCTCTTCGGCGCCGGGCTCTGCGGCCTGATGATGGCCCTGGCCCTGCCCGACGCCTTCGGGGACCGCGGACCGCTGTTCGCCGGGGCCTACTTCTGCGCCCGCCTGCTCCTCGCGGCGCTGGCTCACGGCGGCCGAGGGCGCCCCAAGGTGACTCCGGCGATCCTGTCGGTGCTGATCAGCGGCCCGCTGCTGCTGGCCGGCGGGTTCCTCGACGGAGGGGCCCGGACGGGGCTGTGGGCGCTGGCCGCCGCCGTGGACCTGGCCGCGCCCCGGCTGACGCGCCGCAACATGATGCGCCTGGACTTCGACTCGGGCCATCTCGCGGAGCGGTTCGGCCTGTTCGTGATGATCGCGCTGGGCGAGTCGATCGTGGCGGTCGGCGCCCCGGTGGCCTCCGCCCCGACGCTCGGGGCCGGCTCGCTCGCGGCCGTCGCGATGGCGTTCGTACTGGTCTGCAGCCTGTGGTGGGTGTACTTCCACCTGGCCGCGGGCGCGGTCCGGCACGGGCTGGAGACCGCGGACGTACGGGCGGACGTGGCCCGGCAGGTCCTCTCGTACGGCCACCTCTCGCTGATCGCCTCGATCATCGCGGTGGCCGTCGGCATGGCCGAGGCCGTCGCCCACCCCGGCGAACGGCTCCCGCTCGGCGTGGCCGCCCTCCTCTACGGGGGCTGCGCCCTCTACCTCGCCACCTTCGGGTACACGCGCTGGCACCTGTTCCGGTCCTGGTCGCTGACCCGGCTGGTGACCGCCGCGGCCACCCTGGCCCTGCTGCCGGCGGCCGTACTGCTGCCCTCGCTGGGCGCCCTGGCGCTGCTGACCGCCGTGGTGACCGCCCTCAACCTGACGGAACTCGCCCTCGTCCGCGGCCGCGGCGACCTCCCCGGCGGGCCGGCCCCCACCAGCTAAGGGCGGATGCGGGAGAGGTCCTGGCCGGCGAGGTCCGGGCGGGCCGTGAGGGTGGCGCGCACCGCCTCCAGGATCGGGAGCGGGGCCCGCCCGGTCGCCAGGGCCACGTCCTTCGCGGCCAGGGCCACCGGGAAGTGGGAGGCGTCCGCGAACGTGCGGGCCACCGCGCCCGCCAGCGGCCCGCGGGCCAGTTCGGCGCGGACCAGCTCCTCGGGCAGGCCCAGCTCCCGGCCGAGCAGCAGCGCCTCGGACACCAGGCCGACGCCGCCGACCACCGCGTTGATCAGCACCAGCTTGAGCGCGGCGCCCGCACCGGCCGGGCCGCACTCGGTGACCTGGCCGAGCTCGGCCAGCACCGTGCGGACTTGGCCGGGCAGCGGTCCCCCGGCGAGCACCCACAACTCCCCCGTGGCCGCCCGGTCCACGCTCCCCATCACGGGCGCGTCGGTCAGGGTCACCCCCGCGGGCAGCCGGCCCGCCAGCTCGTGCACGGCCTCGGGGCCGACCGTCGAGGTGTCTATCCAGTGGACGCCGGGCCGCAGGGCGGGCAGCACGTCCTCGGCGACGGCCCGCAGGGCCGCCGGGTCGGCCAGCATCGTGATGACGAGGTCCGCCCCCCGGACCGCCTCGGCGGGGGTGCCGGCGACGGCCGCGCCGGCCTCCCGAAGGCTCCGCGCCCTGCCCGGCGTCCGGTTCCACACCGTCAGTGCGTGGCCCCTGCCCAGCAGGTGACGGGCCATCGGGGCGCCCATGTTCCCGAGGCCAAGGAAGGCGATCTTCTGCGCTGTCCGGGACTGCGCCTGCGTCTGCGTCTGCGTCTGCTCCATGCCTCGACGCTAGATCCCGCTCTGGCATGCGACAAGCGAATGTCTAGCATGGTCGCCATGCCCACTCCGCATGGATCGCCCTGCTCGCACGGTTCGCACGGCCTGTACGAGGTCTTCCTCCGCGTGGCCCGGCTGGCCTCCTTCACCGCCGCCGCCCGCTCCCTCGGCTACACCCAGTCCGCGGTCTCCCGGCAGATCCAGACCCTGGAGGACGAGTGGGGCACCCCGCTCTTCGACCGCCTCCCGCGCGGGGTCCGGCTCACCGAGGCCGGCCGGATCCTGCTCCCGCACGCCGAGGCCGTCGGCGAGCGGCTGCGCGCCGCCCGCGCCGAGCTCGACGCGCTGCGCACCCTCGGCACGGGCCGGCTGCGGATCGGCGCCTTCGCCACCGCCGACGCCGCGCTCCTGCCGCGCACGCTGGCCGCGTTCCGGGCCCGCCACCCCGCCGTCGAGGTCACCCGCACCGAGGGCCTCTCCGCCCGGCACCTGGCCCTGCTGGCCGCCGGGGACCTCGACCTCGCCGTCGTGGCCGACACCTCCGGGGAGCCGCCGCAGGGCTGCACCCCGCACCACCTGCTGGACGAGCGGATGTACGTGGCCCTGCCGCGCGGGCACCGGTTCGCGGACCGCGCCGCGCTGCGGCTGGCCGAGCTCGCCGACGAGGAGTGGATCACCGGCGGCGCCCGCCCCGAGGACACCCTGATGCGCTCCGCGCTGGCCCGGGGCTTCCGCCCGCGCGCCGGCCTGTTCGCCGCCGACTGGATCGCCAAGCAGGGCTTCGTCGCCGCCGGACTCGGCGTCACCCTGGTGCCCGAGCTCGCCGCCTCCTCCGCGCGGGCCGACCTCGTCCTCGTCCCGCTGCATCCGGACGACACCCCGCGCCGCCAGGTGTACGCCGCCACCCCGCACGGGACCTCCCCCTCCCCGGCGGCCGCGGCCTTCCTGGCCCTGCTGAAGGAGACCGCCGCCGGGCTGGCATCCTGAGCCGGTGAAGATCGCCGCAGCGCAGCTGGCCTGCGTACCCGCCGATGTCCCCGCCAATGCCGCACGGGCCGCCGCGCTGGCCGCCCGGGCCCGGGAGCAGGGCGCCGAGCTGGTCGTCTTCCCCGAGTTCACGCTGACCGGCTACGAGTTGGCGGCGCTGGCCGCCGACCCGGGGCTGTGGACGGGCGCCGACGACCCCCGGCTGGACCCGCTGCGCTCCGCCGGGATCGCCACCGCGGTCAACGTCGCCCTGCCCACGGGCGGCCCGCGACCCGCCATCGCGACGCTGGTGCACGACGCGGACGGCGCGCACGTGACGACGTACGAGAAGCAGCACCTGTACCGGCACGAGCAGGACGTCTTCCAGCCGGGCGAGGGCGACGGCTGCTTCGAACTCGGCGGGATCCGCTTCTCGTTGGGGATCTGCTACGACAACCACTTCCCCGAGCTGCCCGGCCGGGGCGCGGCCTCCGGCTGCCGGGTGCACTTGGCGAGCTCCCTGTACGGGACGGGCGAGGGGATCGGCGAGCGCGCCACCGTCCACCCCGGGATCGCGAAGGAGCACGGCCTGTACGTGGTCCTCGCCAACCACGTCGGCCCGGCGGGCCCGTGGACCGGCTGCGGGGGCGCGGCCGTCTGGGCCCCGGGCGGGGAACTGCTGGCCGAGGCCGATGACCGTACGCCGTCCGTGGTGACGGCCGATGTGATGAGCTGAGCCCATGAGCGCTTTCGCCTTCGAGACGATCACGGTTCCGGAACACCTGCACGGCTACCCGGGGGTGGCCTACGGCGGCTATGTGGCGGGCCTGCTGGCCGGCCGGGCCACCGCGAAGACGGTACGGGTGGACTTCCGGCGCCCCGTGCCCACCGAGACTCCGGTCCGGCTCGCCGGGACCCCCGAGGGCGGCTGCGAGCTGACCGACGGCGAGCTGCCGCTGGCCGTGGCGACGCCCGCGGCGCCCCTGGAGACGGACGCGCCCGGGGCGCCCTCCTGGGAGCAGGCCGTGGCAGCGGCCGAGGCCTACCGGGCGGCCCCGCCGGAAGGGCAGGTCGACTGCTTCGGCTGCGGCCTGGACCGGACGCCCGCCACTGGGCTGCGCCTGCACTGCGGAGCGGTGCCGGGCCGGGAGCTGGTGGCCACCGCCTGGACCCCCGGCCGGGAGCTCGCCGGCGCGGACGGGCTGCTGCCGGACGAGCTGGTGTGGGGCGCCCTGGACTGCCCGGGGAACGCGGCCGGGCGGCTGCTCGACGGCCGGCCGGCCGGTGCGGTCACGGCCTCGCTGACCGCCCGGCTGCTGCGGCCGGTGCCGGTGGGCGAGGGGCTCGTTTCGTACTCCTGGCTGCTGACGAGCTCGGGCCGCAAGTACACGGTGGGCACGGCCCTGGCCACCGCCAGCGGAGAGCCGTGCGCGGTCGGCGAGGCCCTGTGGGTGCAGCCGCGGGGCTGATCCCCGCGCCTCCTACGCCGAATCGGGCAGGAGGTGCTTGGCGCCCCACGCGCCGAGGGCCTCCAGGGCCTCGTTCAGTTCCTGGCCCAGCGGGGTGAGGGAGTACTCGACGCGCGGCGGGACCTCCTCGTACACCTCGCGGTGCACGATGCCGTCCGTCTCCAGCTCGCGCAGCTGGGCGGCGAGCACCTTCTCCGAGACGCCCGGGACCAGCCGGCGCAGTTCACCGAAGCGGCGGCGCGGGCAGCGCTCCAGCTCCCACAGGAGCGACACCTTCCACTTGCCGTCGATCACGGACATCGCCGCGGCGATCCCACAGTGATCGGCGCCGGGCCTTCGTGTCACCGCCATCGCACACCCCTCCCACCTGCTCGCTCACCTCGGAGTAACCACCCACTCCGAAGTGCGTACTTGAGCGCCTCGCGGCCTGCGACCAGGCTAATCGGCATGACCGACAACACACCTCAGAACTCGCTCACCCTGCTCGGACTCGGCGACATGGGCACCGCGCTCGCCCGCACCTGGCTCGCCGCCGGGCACCGTCCCACCGTCTGGAACCGCACCGCCGCCAAGGCAGAGGTCCTGGCCGCCGAAGGAGCCGTCACCGCGGCGAGCCCCGCCGAGGCGGTGGCCGCGAACCGGCTCGTCGTGGTCTGCCTGCTGGACGACGCCAGCGTCGGCTCCGCCCTGGACGGCATCGACCTGACCGGCAAGGACATCGTCAACCTCACCACCGGCACCCCGGCCGAGGGGCGCGCGCGGGCCGCCTGGGCGGAGGCGCGCGGGGCCCGGTTCGTGGACGGCGGGATCATGGCCACGCCGACGATGATCGGGGTCCCCGAAGCCGGCGGGTACGTCTTCTACAGCGGGTCCCGCGCCCTCTTCGACACCCACCGGGCGACGCTGGAGGTCCCGGCCGGGGCCCGCTTCGTCGGCGAGGACCCGGGGCACGCCGCCCTGCACGACGTGGCCCTGCTCAGCGCGATGTACGGGATGTTCGCCGGCGTCTCGCACGCCTACGCGCTGACCGAGGGCGAGGACATCGCGCCGGAGGACCTGGCCCCGCTGCTGTCCGAGTGGCTGGGCGCGATGGGCTTCTTCATCGGGAACGCCGCCGAGCGGCTGACCTCCCGGGACTTCACCAGTGGGGTGGTCTCCAACCTGGCCATGCAGGTCGCGGGCAGCGGCACCCTGCTGCGCACCGCCGAGGAGCAGGGGGTGAGCGCCGAGCTGATCTCCCCGTACCTGGAGCTGATGCGCTCGCGGCTGACCGCGGACCCGGCCGCGCACGGCGGGGAGGACACGGCCGGGGCGATCACCCTGCTGAAGCGGTAGCTACGAGTACGCGGGCGGGGGCGGGCCGAAGCCGGCGGGAGCGTCGGCGGCCGGGGCCCCGGAGGGCTCCTCGGAGGGCTCCTCGTCGACCCGCATGAGGTCCCGCACCATCAGCGTGGCGCCCGCCACCGCGCCGGGCATCAGGAACACCGCGACCAGCGGCACCAGGAAGGCCAGCACCAGCGGCACGCCGAAGCCCAGCACCAGCATCCGCCGCGAGCGCAGCAGCGCCAGCCGCTCGGGCAGTTCCACCTTGCGGCGCTGGAGGGCGACGGAGGTGAGCTCCTGGGTCAGGAAGTAGCCGGAGACGCAGAAGCCCAGCGCCGGGACCACGGTCTGCCCGATCACGGGGATGAAGCCGAGGGCGAAGAGCACCAGCCCGTACAGGACCACCCGCCCGAGCACCTTCACGCTGTCCCGGGCCGAGACCCACAGCTCCAGCCAGAGCGGCATCCCGGACTCGGGTGCCTCGCCGCCCTCGCTGCGGTCGACCTGCTCGGAGAGGGACTCGTAGAAGGGCTGGCCGATCAGCAGGGTCACGGCGGTGAAGGTGATCACCGCGAGGAACAGCCCCAGGCAGAAGACCAGCGCGGTCAGGAAGCCGCGGAAGAGGCCGAGCCAGGGCGAGCCCCAGCCGTCGGCGAAGGGCGTGGCCCAGGCCGTGAAGTCGTCGGCGCCGTAGCCGAGCCCGATGAGGGCGCCCGCGTACAGGACGAGTGAGACCAGCCCGGGCAGCAGCCCGAAGCCCAGCCAGCGGCCGTGCCGCAACACCCATCGCTGGCCGGCCAGCAGATACCGGAAACCCCCCGCAAGATCACGCATGGGGCCAGTTTAAACGGCGAAGGCCGCACCCCATCGGGGTGCGGCCTTCGGCGAGCGGTGCCGGATCAGACGGCGAGCTCGACGGTGATGTTGCCGCGGGTGGCCTTCGAGTACGGGCACACCTCGTGGGCCTTCTCGATCAGGTCCTTGGCGGTGGCGGCGTCCACGTTCGGGATCACGGCGGAGATCTTGACGATCAGACCGAAGCCCTCGTCGTTCTTGCCGATGCCGACCTCGGCGGTGACGGTGGAGCCGGAGATGTCGGCGTTCACGTTCTTCGCGACGACACCGAGGGCGCCCTGGAAGCAGGCGCTGTAGCCGGCGGCGAACAGCTGCTCCGGGTTGGTGCCGGCGCCGCTGCCGCCGAGCTCCTTCGGCGGGTTCACGACGACGTCGAGCTGACCGTCGTTGGTGGCGACGCGGCCGTCGCGGCCGTTCTCGGCGGTGGCGACAGCGGTGTACGCGACGTCGGACTGCTGGATCGACATGTAAGAAAATCCTCCTGATATTCGTCGCGACTCGCGCCCACGGTCACAACGGTGTACAGAGAGACTAACCGGTGAAAGAAACGATCATCTTTCCGGTGTTCTCGCCGCGCAGCATCCCGAGGAACGCGGAGGTCGCGTTCTCCACGCCCTCGACGACCGTTTCGTCGTACCGGAGCTCCCCGGAGCGCAGCCATCCGGCGACGTCCTGGACGAACTGCTGCTGGAGGCCGGCGTGGTCGTTGACGAGGATGCCCTGCAGCCGCAGCCGCTTGCCGATGACCTGCATCAGGTTGCGCGGGCCGGGCGCGGCCTCGGTGTCGTTGTAGCCGGCTATCGCGCCGCACAGGGTCGCGCGGCCGTTCACCTTCATCGAGGAGATCGCGGCCTCCAGGTGGTCGCCGCCGACGTTGTCGAAGTAGACGTCGACGCCCTCGGGGGCGGAGGCGGGGAGCTGCTCGGCGACGGGGCCGTTCTTGTAGTTGAAGGCGGCGTCGAAGCCGTACTTCTCCGTGAGGAGCGTCACCTTCTCGTCCGAGCCGGCGGAGCCGATCACCCGGGAGGCGCCCTTGATCTTGGCGAACTGGCCGACGAGGCTGCCGACGGCTCCGGCCGCGCCGGAGACGAAGACGGAGTCGCCCTCCTTGAAGGAGGCGACCTCGAAGAGGCCGGCGTAGGCGGTCAGGCCCGGCATGCCGAGCACGCCGAGGTAGGCGGAGAGCGGGGCGAGCGAGGCGTCCACCTTGGTGGCGTGCTGCGCGTCGAGCTCCGCGTACTCGCGCCACCCCAGCATGTGCAGCACGTGGTCGCCGACGGCGAAGCCCTCGGCGGATGAGGCGACGACCTCGCCGACCGCGCCGCCCTGCATCGGCTCGTCGAGCTGGAAGGGCGGGATGTAGGACTTCACGTCGTTCATCCGGCCGCGCATGTACGGGTCCACGGACATGTGGAGGTTGCGTACGAGGATCCGGCCTGCGGCGGGCTCGGCCGACACGGGGACCTCGCGCAGGGCGAAGTCCTCGGCGACGGGCCAGCCCTGCGGGCGACGGACGAGGTGCCACTCGCGGCTCACGGCGGGGATCTCAGACATGCGGCGCTCCTGGTAAGAACGGAATTGCTTCACTAGGTGAAACAACCATGCGCCTGGATATTTCATGTTGTCAAGTAAATGGGTACGCTGGATCCATGCCCAGTCGTCGCACAGACCCAGTGACCGTCGAGGTCGTCGAGCTCATCGGCGACGTCGTGGCCCGGTACCACATGGAGTACGAGCACGCGGCCGCCAGCCACCAGCTGACCGGCGCGCAGGCCAAGGTGCTCACCATGCTCGCCCTGGAGCCGATGCCGATGCGCCGCATCGCGCAGAAGCTGCGCTGCGAGCCCTCGAACGTGACGGGGATCGTCGACCGGCTGGAGACCCGCGGCCTGGTCGAGCGCCACCCGGACCCCGCGGACCGCCGGGTGAAGCTGGCCGCGCCCACCGAGGAGGGCCGGCAGACCGCGGAGCGGCTGCGCGAGTCGCTGGACTTCGCGCGCGAGCCGCTGGCCGGGCTGTCCCCGGCCGAGCGGTCCGTGCTGCGGGACCTGCTCAAGCGGATGCTGGGCTGACCCGCCGGGTCAGCAGAAGATCCAGAGCACGCACTCGTTCGTCGGCTTCGGCTTCGGCGTCTGCGTCGGAGGCGCCGGGGGCGGCTGCGTCGCACCGCCGGAAGGGTTCGGCGAGGCCGTCCCCGATGGCATCGGCTGTCCGGACCGTCCCGGGCCGGGCGTGCCGGACGCCGACCCCGACACCGTGGGCGAGGGGGCCGGGGCACTCGGACCCGGCGTGAGGCTCACCGTCCCGGACTTCTTCGGGGGCCCGGCGGCGACCTTCGCGGTGGCCTTGCCGGACGGGCCCGAGGGCGGTCCGGAGGTCGGCAGGTCGGGCAGCGGGGCGGGCTGCTGCGGGCCGTCGTCGGTCAGCACCACCGTGGAGGCGCGGTCGCTGCGCTCCCCGTCCGCGACCATATTGACCACCACCAGCGAGGCCGCGCTCGCGAGCAGCACCCCGAGCCCGACGGTCAGCGTCGTACGGCTGCGCCGGCGGCGTTCGGCACGGCGGCGGGCGCCGGCCCTGCGCTCGTTCGGGGCGGACAGGGTGACGAGCGAGTCGGCGTAGACGTCGGCCAGCGCGGTCGGCAGTTCGGGGGCGGGCGGCACCGCGGGGCCGGGCATCCCGGCGTCCGGGGCGGTGGTCAGGTACTCGGCCGGGGTTCCGCACCCCGCGCACGCGAGTGCGCCGTTGAGGTGCCTCCGGCAGGCGGGGCAGTAGTTCATGGCGCCCGCAGGCTACGTGGTGATCGGATACATCCGGATCCCGGGAACGTAAGGATCCTGTGTGGAATCGTTACTCGCATGACAACCTTCGGCCCGGCCGCCTTTCAGTTGGTGCTTCTGCGGCGGATGGCCGACTTCCAGCCGGAACTCGCGGACGAGGCCCGCCGCCGGCTCGGCGCCTCCCTGGCGGACCAGCGCGAGGCCAACAAGCGCTGGCAGGCCATGGTGCGCTCACCCCGCTCCCGCGGCGCCCTGGCCCGGTACCGCTCGGTGCTGGGCCCGCCGGAGTCCGCCGAGCGCCGCACGATCGGCGATCTGGAGTGCGAGGCCCTGCTGTGGCCGGTGCCGCTCTGGCCCGACCTGCGCTTCGAGGTGCTGGCCGCGCCGGACGGGGCGGTGTGGAACGAGTGGCTGGTACGGGCCCCGGGCGCGCGCGGGCCCGTACTGGATTCGCCGGACGATCTGCGGCCCTGGTCGGCGACGGTGGACGAGGTGGCGCGGGCCTTCGCCCCGGTGCGGCCGATGGAGGGCACCGCCCCGACCCGCTGGCGCCTCGCCTTCGAGGCACCGGCGGGCCGGGGCTGCGTGGCGGAGTTCACGTACGGCCTGCTCCAGCGGGTGTCCGTACAAGACGCGCCACAAGACGCGCTCTAGGAGGCGAGGAAGGCCCGGACGCCCGCCGAGGTGCCGTCGTCGCCGAGGAGGTCGTTGTGCTTCAGGCAGCCGACCGGCGTGTTGGCCGCCCCGGTCAGCGGGACGCTGTCGTCCGGGTTGACGACCTCGTCGCAGTTGGACCAGAAGGTCGCGTACTTCACGGCGCCCGGGGTCTCGTCCCCGCCGTTCAGGTTCCTCACCACGTACGACCCCGGGGTCATGTCCCGGCACGCCTGGTCCCACAGGGCGCAGGCCCACGCGGTGGAGGTGCCGCGGTTGGGGCCGGCCAGCGAGACCCAGTGGTCCACGGTGGCCCCGCCGCCGCCGAACTTCACGTACCAGCGGCTGACCAGCGAGCCGAAGGAGTGCGCGACGACGTCGACCTTGGCGGCACCGGTCTGCCTGCGGACGTCCTCGACGTAGGCGGCGAGCCGGCCGGAGAGCACCTCGTTGACCGACTGGTGGGTGTCGTAACCGAAGGAGAACAGCTCCGAGTCGGCGTATCCGGCGGCGCGCAGGTCCCCGCGCAGGGCGCCCCAGACGCCCGGGTCGGCGTTGTAACCGTGCACGAAGACCACCGGATTGCGTGATGCCGCCTGCTCAGAGGCCGCGACCGTGCCCCGGTCGGCGGCATGGGCCGCCGCGGGCGCGAGCAGTGCCGGGCAGAGCGCCAGGAGCGCGAGCAACCTCTGGCGGGTCGTCAGCATCGGGTCCCCTTTACCTTGTTACGCGCGAGTAGCGCGTGCGGTGCGGGCATGGTGCTGCCTGTCGGTACAGAAATCCACCCCCATGCAGCCGCGACACACCCCCCGGCCGGAGCAACCCAACGGGCGGTTAGTCCCAAATGCCCGAGATGATACGAAAAGCGACCGGCAGTTCGCCGGTCTTCTTGCGTCAGCGCTCTCGGGAGGATCTGCCGTGACCGTCAGTCTTGAGCAGTTGCGCCGCTGCCACGTCGCCGTCGACCTGGGGGCGGCAAGGACCCGCGTGTACGTCAAGGGCGCCGGCCTCGTGGTCGACGAGCCCAGCGTCGCCGCGGTGAACACCCGGACCGGCGCACTCATCGCCGTCGGGACCTTCGCCGAACGGATGACCGGCCGCACGCCCGACTACATCCGCGTCGTGCGCCCCGTCTCCGGCGGCACCGTCGTCGACATCGAGATGGCCCAGCGCATGCTGCGCCACCTGCTCGGCGAGAAGCTGCGCCGCGCCCTGCGCCGCAAGCCCCGGCTGCGGGCCGCCGCCTGCACCCCGCACGACGCGGACCCGCTCGCGCAGCGGGCGGCCGTGGAGACCCTCGTCGGGCTCGGCGCCCGCCGCGTCGAACTCGTCGACACCCTGATCGCGGCGGCCGTCGGCTGCGGCCTGCCCGTGGAGCAGCCGACCGCGACGATGATCATGGTGTGCGGGGCCGCGGCCACCCAGGTCGCCGTCCTCTCCCTCGGCTCCATCGTCACCGCCGTCCGGATCCCGGTCGGCGGCGAGGCCATCGACCACGCCGTCGTCCAGCACCTGCGCCACGCGCACGAGCTGATGCTGCCCAGCCAGGCCGTCCGGCCGCTCCAGCTGGCCCTGCACGGCGCCGGGATCACCGGCGACGGCCCCGCCTCCACCCTGATCCACGGCCGCGACGTCGCCACCGGACTGGCCCGCTCCGTCCACGTGGACACCGCCGCCGTACGGGACGCCATCCACACCCCGCTGACCGCCGTGCTCGACGGCATCGGCAAGGTGCTGCGGGACTGCCCGCCCGACCTGGTCGCGGACCTGACGGACCGGGGGATCATGATGGTGGGTGGCAGCGCCCTGCTGCCCGGGCTGGACCAGATGCTGCGCGACGCCACCGGAATGCCCGTCGCCATCGCGGAACGGCCGGACGTGTGTGCCGTGCTCGGTCTCGGCGCGATGCTCGAAGGGAAGATCGCCCCCATGGTCCTCAACCCGCTGGCCGAATGACGAACACCGGGCCGGGG
Organism: Streptomyces sp. NPDC091371; assembly: GCF_040684275.1. Lineage (NCBI taxonomy): Bacteria > Bacillati > Actinomycetota > Actinomycetes > Kitasatosporales > Streptomycetaceae > Streptomyces > Streptomyces sp. NPDC091371. The sequence continues at coordinate 60,750 of NZ_JBFBFP010000020.1, read as the reverse complement.
CCCGAATCCGCCGGGGCTCCCGGGGAGCCCGAGGAGGAGGGCGCCAGCCTCCCCGTGCTGCTGGAGGCGGTGCTCAGCGTCGGCTCCGAGCTGGAGCTGCGCACCACCCTCCAGCACATCGTGGACTCGGCGACCGAGCTGTGCGCGGCGCGGTACGGAGCGCTCGGGGTGGTCGACCCCGAGCGCTCCGTGCTGACCGAGCTGTTCACGGCCGGGATGACCGAGGCGCAGCGGGCCGCGATCCCGCACCTGCCCGACGGCCGTTCCGGGGTGCTCGGCGCCCTCGTCAGCGACCCCCGCCCGCTGCTGCTGGAGGACCTGACGAAGGACCCCCGCTCGGTCGGCGTCCCGCCGGGCCACCCGCCGATGCGCAGCTTGCTGGGCGTCCCGATCCGGGTGCACACGCAGGTCTTCGGCAACCTCTACCTCACCGAGAAGCGCGGCGGCGGGTCGTTCACCGAGGAGGACCTCGCCCTGCTGCGGGTCCTGGCCTCCCAGGCGGGGATAGCGATCGGCAACGCCCGGCTGTACGAGACCGCGCGCCGCCGGGAGCGGTGGATCGACGGCGCCGCCGCCGTCACCACCACCCTGCTGGCCGGCCGCCCGGCGGCGGACGCGCTGATGTGCGTGGCCGAACGGGCCCGGCTGCTCGCGGACGCCGCGGCGGGGGTGGTGCTCCAGCCGACGCCGGAGGGCGGCATGGAGATCGTGGCCGCCTCCACCCACGGGGACCCCGGGGACCTGGTCGGTACGGCGATCGCCCCGGGCAGCCCGGTGCTGAAGCAACTCCTGGGCGGCGAGCCGGTCTTCATAGAGGACTCGGCGACCGACCCCCGGATGACCACGCACGTCCGGGAGCGGTTCGGCCCCAGCATGATGCTTCCGCTCCAGAGCGGCGGCCAGCTGATCGGCACCCTCGCCCTGCCGCGGGCCCGCGGCGGGCCCGCGTACGACGCCGTGGACCGGCTGCTGGCCTCGCAGTTCGCCTCCCAGGCCGCGCTGGCCCTCGTACTGGCGGACGCGCAGCACGACCGTGAGCAGCTGGCGGTCTACGAGGACCGCGACCGGATCGCGCGGGACCTGCACGACCTCGTCGTCCAGCGGCTGTTCGCGACGGAGATGATGCTGGAGTCCACCCGGCGGCGCTCCTCGAACGCGCCGAGCGGGGACACCGTCGGCGAGGAGCTGAGCCGCGCCGTGGACGAACTGGATTCCACCATCCAGGAGGTCCGGACGGCCATCTTCGCCCTCCAGCAGCCGCCGTCCGACGCCCCGACGACCTTCCGGGGCCGGGTCCTGCGCGAGACGGGCGGGGCGGCGGTCCTGCTCGGCTTCCAGCCGTCGGTGCACTTCGCGGGCGCGGTGGACGCGCTGCTCCCGGAACCGGTCGCCGGCGACCTGCTCGCCGCGCTCCGCGGCGCGCTGGCGGCGGCGCACCGGCGCTCGGAGGTGGCCTCCATCGACGTGGAGGTCGACGCGGTCGCCTCCCGGGTACGGCTCACGGTGTCGGACGACGGCCGCACGGAATCGGGCGCGCGGGGCACGACGGTGACGTGGGAGTCGGCGCTGTAGCCCTCCCGGGCCGCTTCGGCTGCGCCGCGCTCGGTGGGGCCGGGTGCGCAAAGTGGGTGGGCCGCGCCACGAAGCCCGGCTCGGCCCACCCCCGCCCAGGGGGTCAGCGCGGGGCCGGGCGGGTGGCGGCGCGGAGCGCGATCCGGGTGCTGGACTGGGCGACCCCGGCCTCCCGCTTGAGGCGCCGCAGCAACGTGTCCAGCGCGGCCGGATCGGCGGCCCGGGCCCGTACGAGGTAGTCGTACTCCCCCGTCACGTGCACCACCTCCGTGATCCCCGGCAGCTTCGCGACCCGCTGCTCGAACTCCTCGTTGGTGGTGTCCTGGCGCAGCGTGAGGTCGATGAAGACCACGAGCCCGCCGCGGGTGTCGGCGGCCGGGTCCACGACGACGGTGAACCCGCGGATCACCCCGTCCCGGCGCATCCGGCGCACCCGGTCGGCGGTGGCGTTGGCACTGAGGCCGACGCGGACGCCGAGGTCCCGGTACGAGATCCGCGCATCCTCCTGCAAGATGCCGAGGATTTCCCTGTCGAGGCGGTCCATGCCGCGATTCTCGCAGTCGGGCCCGATATTCGCCCGCGTCCGCGGCCCCGGGCACCGGAGCCTCTCGGCATGACCGAACTCCTCTCCCCCACCCTGGGCGGCGCGGTGGCGGGCCTGGGCGTGGCGATGCCGATGGGCGCGATGAGCGTGCTGCTGCTCCAGGAGGCGATGCGCCACCGCCGCACGGCGGCCGCCGCGGCCGCCGGCATCGCGGCGGTGGACCTCGCCTACGCGGGCCTCGCCACCGCACTCGGCCCCTGGGTGGCCTCCCACGTCTCCCCGATCGAAGCCTGGGTCCGCCTCGCCTCGGCCGCCATCCTCCTGACGATCGCCGCGCACGGCCTCACCAAGTCGAATCCAGCCCCTCCGGCGTTTGAGGAGCGGGGTCCGGGGCGGAGCCCCGGCACTCCGACCCCGCCCACACCATCCGGCCCCGCCGAGCCACCAGCTCCGCCGGCCCAGCCGGCCAAGGCGTTCGCGCGGTACGTCGGGCTCACCGCCCTCAACCCCACCACCGCCCTCTACTTCGCCGCCCTCACCACCGCCCAGGGCGCGAGCCTCGGCACCGGCGCGGCCGGAGCCGCCTTCCTCTTCGGCGTCGGCGCGGCCTCGCTCCTCTGGCAGCAGACCCTCGTCGCCGTCGGCGCCCTCGCCGGCACCCGCATCTCCGACACCACCCGCGTCTGGACGTTCCGCCTCGGCTACGGCCTGGTCGCCGCCTACGCCCTCAAGATCGCTTTCCCGCTGCCGACCCTGGGGTGACGGGCCGGGGACCCGCCAGGGCCCGCTCGGGGCGGTCTCAGGGTGATGCCGGATACGGTCCCGCACCCCCGCCGACATGATCGGTGCATGACCAATCAAGCGCTGGAACACCGCCGGCCGGCCACCCTCACCCGGGCCGCCTTCATCACCGCCCCCCTGTGCATCCTGGCCTACGGGGTCATCCGGCTCAGCGATCCCGAGCACGGGCCGGGCCCCGCCTGGACCGTGGGCCACCTCGCCCTGCTCGCAGGGGTCTTACAGTTCGCCCTGGTCTTCCCGGCCCTGCGCCGGATGACCGGGCCGAACCGGCCGGGCACCGCCGCCGCCCTGCTCGGGCTGACCGGCACCCTGGCGGTCGTCGCCCAGGCGGCCATCGACCTCGTCGTCGGCATCCGTGCCACCGACCGGCCGGGAATGGAACGGCTCTTCGAGGAGGTCCAGAGCCAGCCCGGGGTGCTGCCCGCCGTCTACACCGTCGGCCCGATGCTGTTCTACGTCGGCCTCGTCTGGCTCGTGGTCCAGCTCGCCGTCCAGCGCCGGGTCAGCCCCTGGCGCCCCGTCCTCGTCGTGCTGGGCACGGTCGCCATGGCCGCGAGCCTCGACCTCATGCCGCTCGGAGCCCTCCTCTTCGCCGTGGCACTCTCCCCCCGGGGCCTCCCCTCTTTTCTCCCGGCCCGATCGGCCCGACACCCCCTAGGGTGACCCCGTGACGACGACCCGCCTCTCGGCCCGCGCGGCCATCGCCTCCGTGACCGACCCCGGCAGCTTCGCCGAACTCCCCGCGCCCCGGCGGGAGTCGCCGCCCGACGGCCCCCTCGGCTGGGACGGCTACGACGACTCCCGCGCCCGCGCCGCCGAGCGGACCGGCGAGCAGGAGTCCGTCGTCACCGGCACCGCCCGCATCGGCGGGCACGAAGCGGCCCTGATCTCCTTCGAGTTCGGCTTCCTCGGCGGGTCCCTCGGGCAGCGCACGGGAGACCGGCTCGAAGCCGCGTACGCGTACGCCCGCGAGCACCGCCTCCCCCTCGTCTCCCTCATCGCCACCGGCGGCTCCCGCATGCAGGAGGGCATGCTCGCGCTGACCCAGCTCCAGCGCGTGGCCCGCCAGTGCGTGCTGACCCGGGCCGCCGGGCTCCCCCAGCTCGCCGTCCTGCGCGACCCCACCACCGGCGGCGGCTGGGCCACCCTCGGGGCGGGGGCCGACGTGGTCCTCGCGCTCCCGGGGGCGCAGGTCGGCTTCGCGGGCTCCCGGGTGCGCCCGGCCGACGCCGATCCGGCGGCCTACACCGCCGAGGGGCAGTACGCCGCGGGCCACGTCGACGCCGTCGTGCCCGCCCCCGAGCTGCCCGCCGCCCTCGCCGACTGGCTCGGCGTGCTGACCGCGCCCCGCCCGGCCGGGCCCGTCGAGCCCCCGGCCGCGCTGGCCGGCGTAGAGCCGCCGCCCACCGGCTGGGAGGCCGTCCGGCAGGCCCGGCACCCCGACCGGCCGCGCGCCGAGGCGTACCTGGACGCGTACTTCACCCTCCGCCTGCCCCTCTCCGGGGACCGCGCCGGCGGCACCGACCCGGGGATGCTGTGCGGGTTCGGGCTGCGCGGGGGACGGGCCGTCGCGTACGCCGCCCAGTGCGGGACCGCGACCCGCCCGGCGGGCTACCGTACGGCCGCCCGCATCATCCGCCTCGCCGACCGGCTCGGCATCCCGGTGCTCACGCTGGTCGACACCCCCGGCGCGGCCAACGACGCCGCCGCCGAACACGCGGGCGCAGGCGCGGCCATCGCGGACACCTTCGCGGCGCTGGCCGGGGCCACCGTCCCCGTCACCACCCTCCTCATCGGCGAGGGCGGCTCGGGCGGCGCGCTCGCCCTGGCGGCGCCGGGCAACACCTGGGTCACCCCGGACAGCTACTTCTCGGTGATCGCCCCGGAACTGGCGGCGGCCATCCTCAAGCGCCCCCCGTCCGCCGCCCCCGCCACCGCCGACCAGCTCCGCATCCGCCCCCAGGACCTGGTGGCCCTGGGGGTGGCCCGGGGCGTGGTCGCCCCCGCATCACGCGCCTAGAAACGGCGCGGCAGCTTCACGTCCATCCGGTACAGCCGCGTGATCTGCTGCGCGAACTCGTTGTCGTCGCTGGCCAGCAGCAGCCGGACCCGGCCGAGGCCGTCGTAGTCGGTGACGACCATGGCCTCGACGTTGTCGACGAGGGGGTGGTTCTGCGGCAGCTTCGACGGGGCACCGAGCGTCGGGCAGTCGTTGAAGTCCCCGATGGGCGTCTTGCGGGCGAGCCGCAGCCCGGGGCCCTCGGTCAGCGCCTCCACCTTCGAGGTGTCGCTCGCGAACAGCGGGTCGGCGACGTACAGCCGCACCGTGATCGCGAACTCCCGCGTGAACCCGCGCTCCAGCACGATCAGCCGCCCGTCGCGGGTCGGCGCGAGCTCGACGAGGCCGTGCCCGGCGTCGACCGGGTAGGCGTACTGGCGGCCCAGCACGAACTCCCCGCCGCGCCGCTCCCAGGTCTGGATCCGCTGGAGGGTCCGGCCCTGCGCGTCCTTGCCGTCGCCGGCCAGTCCGCCCTCGACCCCCGCGACCAGCGTGTGCCCGCCGGGCAGCAGGGTCAGCGACTCGAAGGTCGTGTTGAAGGCGGCCCGGCCCTGCGGCGCGAGGCGGAAGGAGTCCGGGATCGGCAGGCTGCCCAGCACCTGCCCGTCCCGGCCGTACCGCCTGATGGCGGGCGCGGTCTCGTCCGTGATCAGGTACGACCCGTCCCGGTCGACGACGATCCCCTCGGAGTCGACCGCCTTCCCGGCGCCGTCCGTCAGCGGCAGCCGCGCGGTGGCCCGGGCCGTCGGGGTGTCCCCCTGCTCCACCTTCAGCGCGTACAGCGCCGACTTGTCGGAGACGGCGGCGACCGTGCCGTCCTTGTCGACGGCGAGCCCGGAGATCCCGCCGACGAGCTTCCCGTCGAGGGTGCTCTTGTCCAGCGCGTCGGAGAATCCGCGGACGGAGAGGCTCGGCGAGCACGCACCCTCGTCCGGGGCCGCGAGGGCCGGCGGCGCGAGCGTGGCGCAGAACGCGGCGGTGGCCGCCACGGCGGTGGCGAGCGTACGAAGGCGCATGAGGCCTTCCTCCTGATTCGACGACGACTCGGAACTTCCGAACTGTCATATGTCGAATCGAAAGAAACCGGAAGACCTGGCAACACGACGGCAACGAACCGGCCAACTCGCCTTCACAACAGACCGGATCGGGCGAACCGTGCCGGACTGATCCCCACGTGCCGCCCGAAGTGCCGGGTCAGGTGCGCCTGATCGTAGAACCCCGCCGCCGCGGCCGCCTCGGCCGGCCGCATCCCCGCCAGCAGCAGCCCCCGCGCCACCGCCACCCGCCGCCCCGTCAGGTACGCGTGCGGCGGCAGCCCGTACGCCGCCTTGAAGCTGCGGATCAGGTGCGTGGGATGGACCTCCCCCAGCTCCGCCGCGGCCTCCTCCAGGCCGACCCCCTCGACCACCCGGGCGTCGAGCAGCTCCCGCAGCCGCCCTGCGAGCCCCGCACCCTGCTCCCCGTCCTCCCGCACCTCGCGCCCGGCCAGCCACCGGTGCAGCCGCTCCCGTACGAAGGCCAGCCGCGACTGGGCCTCGAAGGGATCGGGGTCCGCGAGCGCCAGGTGCAGCCCGTGCACGCGCTCGCGCAGCGCCGGATCCGCCAGCAGCGGGGCGTCCACGGCGGCTCCGGTCAGCCGCTCCGGCAGCACCGAGGCGTCCAGGTACAGCACCCGCTTGCGGAAGCCCGCCTCGGTGACGGTCCGCCCGTCGTGCACCACCCCGGGCGGCAGCAGGATCACCTGGTCCGAGACCCCGACACCGTGCCGCTCCCGGTCGAGGGCGAAGTCGACGCGCCCGCCGTCCAGGATCATCAGCGTCCAGGTGTCGTGCACATGGGCGGGGTACGCGTGCTCGGTGAACCGGGCGTGGAAGACCTCGGCGATGCCGTTCACCGGCGGCTGCCATGCTGAAACGGTGCTGCGCGGACGCAAGGCGGTCATGTCAGGAACGTACAAGACCCCCGCCGCCCGGCCCCGGCAATCTGCGGACATGACCACAACGAAGATCGACATCGCCGAGAAGCTGGCCGGTTTCACCGAGCACTGGTCCCCGCGCCGCATCGCCCGGGTCAACGACTACGAGGTCAAGATCGCCAAGGTGCGGGGTGAGTTCGTCTGGCACTCCCACGAGGACACCGACGAACTCTTCCTCGTCGTCAGCGGCACCCTGACGCTCCGCCTCCGCGACGGGGACGTGGTCCTCGGCCCGGGCGAGATGCACGTCGTCCCGCGCGGGGTGGAGCACTGCCCGGCCGCCGACGAGGAGACCGCGATCCTCCTGTTCGAGCCGACCGGCACCACCAACACCGGCACGGCGGCCGGCCCCCGCACCCGCGAGCCGATCGACGCGTAGCCGCTCCGCCGGGGTCGGGTGTGCGGTGGGGCGTCCCCGCAGGGCTCCGAACTGGGCCACCCTCGGCCCACCGACCCCTGGAAACGTTCGGAGCCCGAGGAGACGCCCCGCCGCGCGCCCGGGCCCCTCCGGCCCGGGTGGGGCGGGCCGCTGCGGGGCCTTCCCCGGCCCCGCCCCTTCCCGGCGTACCGAATATGCGGCTCCGCCGCGTGGGGGGGGCTCCGCCCCAGACCTCAAACGCCGGACAGGCTGGGACATCCAGCCCCGCCGGCGTTTGAGGCGCGGGGGTCCGGGGGCGGAGCCCCCGCAGCGGCGCCGGGGCCGCCACCACGAAGCCCCGGCCCAGCGGTCCCAGCGACTACGCCTGCGGGGTCCGCGCGTCGTAGCGGGCGAAGCCGCGCCACCGCAGTGCGAGCAGCCCCAGCACCAGGACGCAGGCGAGCCCCCCGCCGGTGACCGCGACGGCGGGGGAGGTCAGGTCGGCGACGGACCCGGCGAGGAAGTCCCCGAGCCGGGGCCCGCCCGCGACGACCACGATGAACACGCCCTGGAGGCGGCCGCGCATCTCGTCCGGGGTCGCGGCCTGCATCATCGTGCTGCGGAACACCATCGAGATGGTGTCGGCGCAGCCGGCCAGGGCCAGGAAGAACAGCCCGAGCCACAGGTTCCGGGTCAGCCCGAAGACGGCGACGGCCAGCCCCCATCCGGCGACGGAGAGCAGGATCGCCAGCCCGTGCCGGCGTACGCTCCCCTGCCAGCCGGAGAACAGCCCGCCCAGCAGCGCCCCCACGGCGGGCGCGGCCACCAGCAGGCCGACCGTCTTGGCGTCGCCGCCGTACCAGAGCCCGGCGACGGCCGGGAACAGCGCCCGGGGGTGCGCCAGCACCATGGCGGCCATGTCGGAGAAGAAGGTCATCCGGATGTTGGGCCGGGTCCCGAGGAAGCGCAGGCCGTCGAGGACGGAGGCCCTGCCCCGCGCGCCCTCGGCACGGTCGGGCTTCATCGAGGGCAGCCGCCACATCGCGTAGAGCGCGGCGGTGAAGGTGACGGCGTCGATCAGGTACGCGGCCTGGTAGCCCCACCAGCCGACGATCAGCCCGCCCAGCATCGGGCCGATCATCGTCCCCGAGGTCATGGTCACGGAGTTCAGCGCGTTGGCGGCGGGCAGCTGGTCGGCCGGCAGCAGCCGCGGGATCATGGCGGACCGGGCCGGTCCCGCGAGCGCCCCGCACACCGCCTGGAGCGCGACGACGGCGTACAGGAACCAGACCCGGTGGTAGTCGAGCAGCGCGGCCGCGGCGAGCGCGACGGACAGCCCGGCGGAGCCGAGGGAGCTGTACAGGCCGAGCTTGCGCCGGTCCAGGGTGTCGGCGATGGCGCCGCCGTAGAGGCCGAAGGCGACGAGCGGGACGAGCGCGAAGAGGCCGACGAGCCCGACCGCGAAGTTGGAGCGCGTGATCTCGTAGACCTGGAGCGAGATCGCGAGGGCGGTCATCGCCTGCCCGAGCCACGAGATGGTTCCGCCGACCCACAGCCGCCGGTAGTGCACGGAGGTGCGGAGCGGGGTCAGGTCGGCGAGTATTCGCCGCCGGGGGCGGGTGGGCACGGTGGTATGGGGCACAGCGGATGATAACCACCGCCCGCCCGGCGCCCCCGGGGCCGTCCACCGCGCACACTCCGGCAACAGTCGCCCCACCCTCCTCCCGGGTCCCGGCGCGGGCGGAATCTTGCCGGTAACTCGCCACTATCACCGGACATTTGACCGAATCGCCGTGCGCTACTCACCTCGCGTTCAGCTCATGATGAAAAGACTCGTATGTCCAGGGAGGCGTAGTGATCGAACCTGGCAACAGCACCACGAGCACCGGCACCGCGCAGAACGCGGTGCGCACCACAGTCCCCCTCACCGTCGGGGTCGAGGAGGAGTTCCTCCTCGTCGACGCCCGTACCTTCCGGGTGGTCCCCGCCGCCCCGCTCGTCCTCGCCACCGCCGGCGGCCTGCCCGGCGAACTGCACGCGGAGGGCACCCGCTACCAGGTGGAGATCTCCACCCCGGTCGCCCGTTCGGCGGATGGGCTGCGCGCGGAACTCGCCGCGCTGCGGCGCACCCTCGGCCGTGCGGCCCGGGCCCACGGCTGCCGGCTGCTGGCCGCACCCTCGCCGGTCGTGGCCGTGGAGGGGCCGCTGCACCTGACCGACGACGAGCCGCGCCAGCGCGAGCAGGCCCGCCGCTTCGGCGCGCTCACCGACACCCTGGTCAGCTGCGGACGCCACATCCACATCGGCACCCTCGACGTGGACACGGCCGTCGCGGTGTCCAACCGGGTCAGACCCTGGCTGCCGACGCTGATCGCGCTGGCCGCCAACTCGCCGTTCTGGGGCGGCCGCGACACGGGGCACGCCAGCTGGCGGGCGATGGCCTGGTCGGGCTGGCCCTCGGCGGGACTGCCCCCGCACTTCACGTCCACGGCCCACTTCCGGCGCTCGGTGCAGACCCTGCTCGGCTCGGGGGCGGCCCTGGACACGAAGATGGTCTATTGGGACCTCCGCCCCTCGGGGAACTGGCCGACGCTCGAATTCCGGGCGCCCGACATGTCCCCGGACATCGACGGAGCCGTCCTGCAGGCCGAGCTGGCCCGCGCGCTGGTGGCGACGGCCCTGCGGGAGGTCGCCGAGCAGCGTCCCGATCCACCCGTACGGGACGACGTACTGCGCCTCGCGCGCTGGCGGGCGGCCCACGACGGCCTGGAGGGCTTCGGCCTGGACCCGTACACCGGCGCGGAGGTCCCGGCGGCCGACCTGGCGGAGGCCCTGCTCGACCTGGTCGCCCCGGAACTGGCCGCCGCCGGCGACCTGGACCACGCGGCCAAGACCCTGGCGTCCCTGCTGCGCGACGGCTCGGGCGCCCACCGCCAGCGCGCGGCATTCGCCCGCCGCCAGGATCTGGGCGACGTACTGCGCCATCTCACGGACGAAACGGAGAATTTCTAGCCAGGCGGCCACATCCCCGGAACACCGAAGCCGCAGGTGCGATGCCTTCCGCACCTGCGGCCCGCAGTGGGGCGGGGGGCGACCGCCACCCCGGAACAGTGCCGGCCCCGGCCCCGCGCCCATCCGGTCGACTGCGCGGCGGGTCTGCCCTCCGGGCCCGTGGGCCGCTGGGAGCATGCGTCCATGGCATCCCGGGCAGACACGGCCGAGAGTTCGGCGAAGGCGCGAGTCGTCCTGTTGACGCTCGCGTCCGGTCAGTTCCTGATGGCTCTCGACAGCTCCGTCATGAACGTCTCCATCGCCACGGTGGCCGAGGACGTGGGCACGACCGTCACGGGCATCCAGGGTGCGATCACCGCCTACACCCTCGTGATGGCGATGTTCATGATTCCCGGCGGCAAGGTCGGGGCACTGATCGGCCGCAAACGCTCGTTCATGATCGGCTGCTGCATCTACGGGGCCGGCTCCCTCACCACGGCGCTCGCACCGAACCTGACCGTGCTGCTGCTGGGCTGGTCGCTCCTGGAGGGAATCGGGGCGTCGCTCATCCTGCCCGCGATCGTGGCGCTGGTCGCCGGCAACTTCGCGGTCGAGCGCCGTCCCGCCGCCTACGGACTCGTCGTGGCGGCAGGGGCCGTGGCCATCGCGGTCGGGCCGCTCATCGGCGGTGTCGCGACGACGTACTTCTCCTGGCGCTGGGTCTTCGCCGGAGAGGTGCTCGTGGTGCTCGGCATCCTCGTGCTCGCGCGCCGCATCGCGGACGCCCCGCCCGGTGAACGCCGGAGCATCGACTACGTGGGCGCCGTCCTCTCCGCGCTCGGCCTCGGGGTCTTCGTCTACGGCGTTCTCCGGTCCGACGAGTGGGGGTGGTTCCTGCCGAAGCCCGACGCCCCGGCGTGGATCGGGGTCGCCCTGACGACCTGGCTGATGCTGGCGGGCCTGCTCCTCATGTGGTTCTTCCTCCGCTGGGAAGCCAGGGTCGTCGGGAGGGGCGGGGACCCCCTCGTCGATCCCTCCATGCTGCAGAACAAGCAGCTCTCCGGCGGCCTGACGATGTTCTTCTTCCAGTTCCTCGTGCAGATGGGCGTGTTCTTCGTCGTTCCGCTCTATCTGTCCGTCGCCCTGGGCCTGTCGGCGCTGCAGACCGGTGCCCGCCTCCTGCCGCTTTCGGTGAGCCTGCTGCTGGCCGCGACCCTGATCCCGCGACTCCTCCCGGACACCTCGCCGCGGCGCGTGGTGCGGTTCGGGATCTTCGCCCTGCTCGCGGGAGCGGTGGTCCTGCTGGCCGCGCTCGACCTGGACGCCGGGGCGGAGGTCGTCACCGTCCCGCTCCTGCTGATCGGGCTCGGCATGGGCGCGCTGGCATCCCAGCTCGGGTCGGTCACCGTGTCCGCGGTGCCGCAGGCGCAGAGCGCGGAAGTCGGCGGCGTACAGAACGCCGTCACCAACCTCGGCGCCTCCATCGGTACGGCCCTCGCCGGATCCATCATGATCGCCGCCCTCACCGCTTCCTTCCTGACGAACATCGCGGCGAATCCGGCGGTCCCGGACAGCGTGACGAGCCAGGCGACCGTCCAGCTCCAGAGCGGCGCACCGTTCCTGTCCGACGCCCAGCTCAGTACCGCCCTCGACGAAGCCGGCGTGAGCGCGGAGGTGTCCGAGGCGGCACTGGAGGCGAACGCCGACGCCAGGCTCGACGGCCTGCGCGCGGCACTGGCCATCCTGGCCTTCGCCGCGCTCGTCGCCCTCTTCTTCACCCAGCGGATTCCGTCGACCCAGCCACGCTCGACGCCGGATCCGTAACCGCTTCCCGCGCACATGCGGGGGCCGGTCCGGGCGCGCAGCATGGAGGCATGGCTGTCATCCTGCCATCCCGGACCCGCTCCGCGGCTGTCGCAGCCCTCCTGGCCGCTGCCCTGAGCACCGTGCCGGGCGGTCCCGCCCATGCCTTCACCGGCGCCAACCACGAGGACATCACCCGGGCCGCACTGCCCTGGGAGCCCGTCACCCTGACCGCGATGGCCGACGCCCATGACGGGGCGGTCAATGCCAACGACCACCGCCCCTACTTCGACGTCGGCCCCCTGCACTGCGACAACGCCGACTACCTCGGCCCCCGCCACGCCGCCGACTACCCGCGCACCCGGGACGAGGCCACGACCGAGCTCCTCGCCTGCATCCGTACCTCCGTCGCCCGGTTCCGCAACGCGGTCCAGGCCGCCGACGGCCTCGTCGACGCCGACGGCACGGTGCGCGCCGACCAGAGCGACCTTTCATCCCCCTGCACGTGGGACGAGCAGAAGGCCGGGCGGGCCAAATGCGCCGTCCTCGAACAGCTCGGCCGCGGCTGGCACCAGATCGAGGACTTCTACTCGCACTCGAACTGGGCCGACCGGGCCGCCCCCGGCCGTATCGGCCTCGACAACCCGCCCGGGCTGGAGCGTGCGGCACCCGCACCGTTCCTGGACATCCGCCGCTACAGCACCATGAAGGACGCCGACTGGACCCGGGAGGCGCGGGAGCGCATCCCGGCGGACCTCACCACCGGCTGCTACCCCGACTTCGATTCCACCGGCGTCAAACCGGACGACTGCGAGGGCCGCGTCCCGCACAACCGCGTCCTGAACAAGGACACCCCCGCATCCGAACGCTCAAGGACCGGCGACAACTTCCGCCGCGCGGCGGACGGGGCCACCACCGAGGTCACCCGCCAGTGGAACGACTTCAAGGCCGAGCTGCTCGCGGCGTACCCCGATCACCGGCGCGGCGCCCAGATGGTCTGCGCGCTCGTCCACGACGACCCGGCCGCCGCCTGCCCCTGACCGCCGGGGAGTCAGGCGGTGAGCTGGTAGAGGCTCCTGGCCACGGTCCACAGGCCGAGGATGAGGCACGTGACGACGATCGCCTGCTCCTTGTGACGGTCCAGCCATCCACGCAGGTCCGCCAGTGCCTGCTGGGCCCGCTGCGGCGCGAACACCATGCACAGCTCCATGGTCAGCAGGCTGGAAGTGGCCAGGACGCAGAAGGCCAGGAGCGCCAGGAACGACGCACCGTGGGAGAGGTCGGCCGACACCACCGTGGTGGCGGCGATGCCGACCATGCCCCAGGGCTGGAGGAGCACGGCGAGCCAGGCCGAAGACCACACCGTGACCTTGTCCATCCTGGAACTCTTCGGGCTCTTGGCCGCCACCGGCTCCTCATCCGCCGCATCCGCCGCGCCGCTGCGGGCACCGGCCGTACGCCGTCGGCGCCGCTTGCGCGCGCTGTACACGATGAGTCCGAGCCCGAGGGCCAGCTTGACCACGAGTACGGCGGTGGAGGGAGGGGAGCGCGGCGGGGGCGGCTGCCCGTCGGTGAGGAGCAGCACGGCAGCGATCACGGCCACCAGGCAGGCGAGCCAGGCGAGGATGAACGCCAGCCCGTTCCGTACTCCGCGGGCGGCCGACACGACCACGCCGAACGCCGCGATCGGCAACGGGTAGATCGTGATGACCAAGCCGATGAACAGCAGGTCAAGCACCATGGCAAGGCACCTTCAACCCCGTGCGACGGTTCCCGCTGCCACGCGTCCTCGCTCCGGCTATGCCGCGAGGACCTTGGCCTTGGCCTGCTCGAACTCGGCGGCCGTGAGGTCGCCGCGGTTCTTGAGCTCGGCGAGGCGGGCGAGCTCATCCGCCTGACCGGCGCCTGCGGCGGTCTCCTGTACGTAGGAGCGGAACTGCTGCTCGTTGCGCTGCATCTGTGCCAGCTCGCGTTCACCCATCCCGCGCCCGCGGGCGATCAGGTACACGAACACGCCGAGGAAGGGCAGGATGATGACGAAGACGGTCCACCCTGCCTTGCCCCAGCCGCCCAGGTCATCGTCGCGGAAGATGTCGCCGATGATCCGGAAGAGCAGCATGAACCAGAGCACCCACAGGAAGATCATCATCATCGTCCAGAACATGTTCAGCAGGGGGTAGTCCACTGCCAGGTTCAGCATCGACTCGTTCATGGCGCGCCTCCGTACACGACTGCGGACACAGACATCGATCGCGGCGTCAGGCCGCTTGAGGGGCGAAGGGGAGCAGCTCGTCCGCTCCCGGCTGTACGACGCCGTAGCTGCTCTCCGGCACCTCGTTCCAGGCACCGGGCAGGTCCCCGAGCGGCTCGGACACGATGAGGCGGGTCTCGTCGGACACGTCCTGCAAGAACGCCACGTCGGGGTGCAGCTTGCGCAGGGTCTCGACACGGCTGCTGTAGAACAGCGACCTGGATTCGCCTTTGCTGGAGTAGCGGAAGGCCCAGACGCGCTCCCCGTCGGTCACGGCGACCGTCATCTGGAGGGGGAACTCCACACCCCGTTCGCGACCGATGCGTTCCACGACGCCCGCCATCCGCGCCACGGCGCCCGGCGGGTCCTGTTCGAGGCCGAAGGTGATGGCGAGGTAGAACATCATCTCGGAGTCCGTCGTGCCCTCGATGTCGTTGAACAGCGCGGGGTCGACGAGCAGGGCGAGTTCCCGGCGCATGAGGTGGAAGCCGGCGATGGATCCGTTGTGCATCCACAGCCAGCGGCCGTGCCGGAAGGGGTGGCAGTTCGTCTGCTGCACCGCCGTTCCGGTCGACGCCCGGATGTGGGCGAAGAACAGCGGGGATTGGACGTGATCCGCGATCTCCCGCAGGTTGCGGTTGTTCCAGGCGGGCCCGACGTCCCGAAGGACCGCCGGTGTGGCCGCGCCGTTGCTCGTGTACCACCCGACGCCGAACCCGTCGCCGTTCGTCGTCTCCACACCCAGTCGGGAGTGCAGGCTCTGGTCGATCAGCGAGTGCGCCGGCGCGTACAGGATGGTGTCGAGCAGGAGAGGGGTCCCCGAGTAAGCGAGCCATCGACACATGGATGATCACCCGTTCCTCGTTGTCCAGCGAGGTCCGGACGCCCTCTCGCGTCAGGTTTCTCCTGCAACGCTCCCCCGGCCAGCGCCGAGGACGAAGCCGACCGGACCGACCGGCAGTCCCATGATCTGCCCATCCCCTGGTGATCGCCACGCGGGCAGGGGCGGGCCCGTGGCCTCGCCGGCCCCGTTGGACGACAGCCCCACGACACGCCAAAGCCGCAGGTGCAATCGTTTCTGCACCTGCGGCTCGCAGTGGGGCGGGTGGGACTCGAACGGCCAGGACCAGTCCGGTGGTGTGCTCCACGGCGGCAAGCAGGTGGATCTTGCGGCCGGTGGCTCTGGCGGCTCCGCGCAGACTCTTGCCGTCCACCGCCAGAGCACGCAGGTCAGCGGCCTCGCCCGTGCTCGGGCGGCGGTCCGCGAGCCAGTGGCCGACCGCGCGGTCCAGCGCGTCGCCGTCGATGCGGGCCAGCACTCGGCGCACCGTGGTCTCGGCCGGCAGGAGACGCCGGGGCAGCAGTGGATCAGGACGGACGCCGAGCTGTTCCAGCACGCGCGTCGGCGCATCGCTGATCCACTCGCTTCTTGGAAGCCCGTGCCTGTTGCGCTCCCGGCCCCCCTCAAGCTGGCAGACCGTCACGAACCGGACAGCACAAAACTACGCCGAAGCCCTGAGCCAGAACCTGCGCGGTGTGGCGCTCTACGCCCTACTACGCGTTGAACAAGTTCGCCGCGACCAGCTCGGCGACTTGGACAGCGTTGAGGGCCGCACCCTTTCGCAGGTTGTCGTTGCTGATGAAGAGTATGAGGCCACGCCCCTCCTCGACGCTCTGATCCTGGCGAATCCTGCCCACGAAACTAGCGTCCTGGCCGCACGCTTGGAGCGGGGTCGGAATGTCGGACAGCTGGACACCAGGGGCGTCCTTAAGCAACACGGATGCGCGTTCAGCGGAGATAGGGCGGGCAAACTCCGCATGCACCGCGAGGGAATGGCCGGTAAAGACCGGGACCCGGACACAGGTCCCGGCGACACGCAGCGACGGCAGGCCAAGAATCTTCCTGCTCTCATTGCGCAGCTTCTGCTCCTCGTCAGTCTCGGCGGATCCGTCGGTCACAATCGAACCGGCCATCGGCACAGCGTTGAAGGCGATGGTTCTGGCGAATTTCACCGGAGGTGGGAAGTCCACCGCCGCCCCGTCGATCGCCAAGCCGGCTGCTCGGTCGATCACTCCGCTCACCTGAGACCTGAGCTCTTCCACTCCAGCGACCCCGCCGCCGGACACCGCTTGGTAGGTGCTCACAGTGAGCCGCACCAGACCAGCTTCGTCATGCAACGGCTTGATCACTGGCATCGCGGCCATCGTCGTGCAGTTGGGATTGGCTATGATGCCGCGTCGCGCCTCAGACACAGCTTCCGGGTTGACCTCACTGACCACCAGTGGCACATCGGGATCCATCCGAAACGCCGAGGAGTTGTCGATGACGACGGCTCCGGCCGCCGCGAACCGGGGTGCTAGTTGCAGTGCTGTTGCTCCTCCGGCGGAGAAGATGGCGATGTCCAGGCCGGATGGGTCTGCCGTTTCGGCGTGTTCCACCACGATGCTGTCGTCGCCCCATGGAAGCCGTAGACCCGCCGATTTAGCAGAGGCGAAGAAGCGCAGCTGTCCGATCGGGAAATCACGCTGCCGAAGGATGCTGCGGATCACTACTCCAACTTGCCCGGTCGCGCCCACTACGCCGACTCGGAGACCTTGAGTGGCCATGACTGCCCTACTTTCTTGTCTTGGGTTCGAACTGGTCGCTCGTAAGATCAGCGGGACCCGGGGGCTCCGGGTATGGCTGTCATGGCGGCGCCGTGAGATGGCTGGAAAGGCTCGGCCGCCCGGAGTCCCGCGACGACTCGACCGCCAATTGGGAGGGGCTGCTGCTCAGCCACGACCAGCCGATGGTCTACATCACCGGCCTGACCGTGCACCGCGCGTCGGCCTCCTACCGGGGCGAAGGCAAGACGGACGCAAAGAGCTGCCCGGCCTCGAAGGCGTACTACCTACGCAAACGCGCCGAGGGGAAGGGCCACAAACAAGCGCTGCCGGCGCTTGCGCGTCGGCGGGTCAATGTCCTGTGGGCCGTGATTCGCGACGGAGCATGCCATCAAGCCGCACCGTCTGTTACAACTGCGGCTTGACATCAGCATGGGGAAGCCTTTCAGCCATACAGGGTTCCACGTTGTTTACAGCGCTGTTGGTCTACGTGGAATGCGGCGAAATGGTGGTGACGACCAGTGTCTGCTGGACGAACGTGATGGCACTCTCGAGCTCGGGGGCAGACGGAGCGGCCAGCACGATCTCGCCCGTCCGATGACCCGAACTCCGCACCGCCAGGACCGTGTCCCCGGGCTCGACCTCCACGCCCGCCTGGAGCACCGACGGGTGACTTCGCACCGCGTCCAGACCGGAGATGTCCTGCACTACACCCGGTTCCGAGATGGTGAAGATGCTGGCGGCATGCCGGAACGGGCCGACTGGCGGTTGGGGCAGCGGCATCCCCACCGCCATCCGGACCACCATCTCGTACCAGTCGATGCCGTACGTGGCACCAAGGAGGTCCATCAGATAGTCGCCCGGAGTTCGGACCGCAACCTCGATGGGAACCGGCCCAGCGGCGGAGAGGCGAAACTCCATGTGCACCAAGCCGGTCCGCATCCCCAACGCGCGCAGCACCCGGGCACCGGTATCGGCTACCTGCTTGGCACTCGGTTCCGGCAGGTGTACGCCGGTGCGATGACCCACCTCGACAAACTGGGGCGGCCCGGTGGTCTCCTTGGCGGTGATGTTGGAAAACCACACCTCGCCGTCGCGGACCAGTGCCTCCCAGCTGTACTCAGGGCCGTCGATCGCCTCCTCCACGATGACCCGCTCACCGGCGCGGGCCTCCGCCACGGCACGGAAGCTCTCGGCATCGGTCACCAGTTCCACACCGTCGCTGCCGGCGGAGGACAGCGGCTTGACGATCACCGGCCAGCGCTCGGCGGCCCAGTCCATCTCCTCGGCGAGGGAGTCGGTCACGGTGTACGCCGGCTGAGTGATCCCGGCTGCGGTGAACAGCGCCCTCTGCAGCGCCTTGTTCCGAGAAGCCGTCGCGGCGTGCAAGGACGGCCCAGGGAGACCGAACCGATCCTGGAGCATGGCCGCGACGATGACCTGGGGCTCGTTGAAGGCGATGACGCCGTCGAACGGGCCGTCTTCAAGGGCGAGGCAGGCGCCCTCCATCCAGTGCTCGTCGAGCTCGCCCCGGGCCTGCGCCACACTCGCCGTACCCGTCACCTGATCGGCACGGGAGGCCGCCTCGACGGCATGGACGCTCACCCCGAGTCGACCTGCGGCGGCGACGTACGGCCGACCCATCTGGCCGACCCCGATCAGCATGAGCTTCTTCACAGGGCTCCCTCCAATACGGGCAGCGACGCGTCATGGTGCGATGACCAGGCGCTGTATTCGCCGCGGCGGTACAACAGTGGGACGCGGGGAAAGACAGCGGTGCCTTCCACCCGGGCGGTGAAGAGCCAATGGTCGTCAGCACGGGTGGTGCTGACGATCCGGCACTCGGCGTAGCTCAGGGCGATATCTGTCAGGAGCGGTGCCCCTGCCGCGAGGGCGGAGGGCTCCCAATCCACGTGCGCGAACTTGTCGGTCGCCTTGCTCGCGAACAGCTCCGATGCCGCCTGGCCTTCCACTGAAAGGAAGTTCACCGCGAACGCCTGCGAGGCGACGATCGCCGGCAGCGTCCGCGAGCCCGCACCCACCGAAATCAGTAGCGATGGCGTCGCTGCCGACACCGCGCACACCGCATTGCTGGTGAAACCGAACGGGGTGCCGTCCGCACCCATCGCAGTCACGATTGCGACCGGGGTGGGAAAGGAACCGAAGAGTTCCCTGAAGCGGTCAGAACTTTCCATCATCGCCCTTCTCTCTGTTTGGCTGACCGTGGTCATAGCGATGGGCGACATGATTCAACATACGGTAGAGCTCGCTCGAATGGAGCTGCCCCATCGCATTCTGCCGCACCGATCCCCGGAATGGTAGATTCCCAATGTCGCCCCATTTGAGAGCACCCTGATCGTCCAGAACACACGTTGTTCTGTTCTGGTTATCGGCGTGCAGGCAAAAGGGAATGTCGAGCAATCCCAGCGCGAATGCGCGGGTGAGCGCCGCGCCAACATCGGGGTCCAGATTGAGGACTTCTTCAATCAGGCATCGGGCTTCTTCCATGATTTCATCGAAGTATTCCTTCTCCTGCGGGCCGGCAGCTACCCGCGGCCCACCGGCGGCAGCGGATGCCACCCGCAGCGCGTCCAGGTTTTCTGCCACGCTCGGTATTTGCCACGCCTCGGACACCGTTTTCACGATGAGGCGTTCACAGCGCGTGTCACGGGCTAGCCGCGCACTGCTGCGAATCAGTTCCGTGGCACCATCAGGAGTACTCGGAAACAGCCCCATGTAGGTGTAGAGGACGACATGCCACGTGACCGAAGGAAGATATTCCTGCGCCAATGCCCGCAGCACGCGCACAGCCGCTCTGTCCTGATCGTCGTGCGTCCCCTGGGCGTAGCTCAGCGACATGGACCGCACGCCGTGCTGTGCGAAGAACAGTCCTTCGAGCACCGTCATGGCGATCAGCAGCGACGGCGGGCACAACTGTCCCAGCAGGCACCCTCCGAAGCTCTCGATATGCCCGTGCTCCACCTCGCCGACGAGGTAGCGGCAACTCTCGGCCCACGCCGATACCGCCTGCTCAAGCGGGAGACGGCTGTACGGCAAGCAGTAGGAGACCGGCCCGCCTTCCGTCGTGTCCAGGCCGGCGTGCACCAGGCTCTCGATCACCCGCAACGGCAGGGCAGTGCCGTGCCGGACTTGAATGGGAAACCCGGGCCCGTACAATCCGGCGAGCATTTCCCGGGTTTTGTCCATCGGGTGGGAGACGATGGGGTACCCGTTGAGTTCCTCCCCCGCCTTCAGCCGCTCGATTGAGCTCACATGGTCGCCGACGCGGGTATAACTGTCGACGGTGATGGTCCCGACGACCGGGATATCGAGGTCATGTACGTCGCGCAGGCCCGCGCGCATCGCAGCGATGTTGCCGAACCCCATTCGGGGCTGCACCACCAGGGTTTCACGTCGGCGGGCGTCGGCAATGAACCGATCCATGTAGCCGGACATGCTACTGGGCCCCCGACAGGCTAGCGACGCGCCCGTCCCACGGTGCGACCACCGGCATGCTGGGCTGCCAGGCAGCGAACCCGTAACGGACGCCGAAAGCCAGGAATTCCTGGAAGCGATCGACGGCATTCTCACCCAGGAAGACGTCGGTGCAACCCTGGGAGAGCAATTCCCGGCGCACTCGATCATTGTCTGACGGTGCAGTGGTGAGTTTGCCGCCCGCGACACAAGGAACGTTGATGCCGGCTCGCTTGAGCTCCGTCAGCACGACGCTGGTGCCGTAGTAGCCATGACCGTTGACGCTGGAAACCACCAGCAGATCCGGCTGAAAGTCGTTGACCTCCTTGACGACCAGATCCGCGGGCGTGCAGCCGCCTAGATTGCGAACCTCTCCGCCATTCTCAGCGATGAACTTCTCCATATAGATGAGGTTCCAGAAATGGGAGTCGGATTCGACAGTGGTCAGCAGGCAGCGAAAGGCTCTGCCTTCCCCAATGCTCATGTTACGGACTTCCTCTTATGCGGAAAGTGCGAATTGATGGCTGCAGCCAGCGGCTGGACGTTGCCTAACTGTTCAATGCGCGGTGGAAGGCACGCATCGTCAGCGGGAGCAGGACGGCGGCAACTCCACTCAGCGCGATCGCGGAAATCGCGATAAGCCACTGCGGCCCGAGACTGGTGCCGAGGCCGGCCAGCAGCAGTCCACCGAGCGGTGCCGCCAGGAGATTGATCATGTAGAACGGCCCCATGACCTTGCCCAGATGCTCCGGCGCGATCACCCTGATCCGCTGGGTGCGGTTGTAGACGTTGAAGTAGGTCACCCCGACCATCGCCACGACGAAAGCCGGACCGTAGATCAGCAGCGACGGCGCGAAGCCGAGCACCACCAGACAGGCACACAGGATGGCGAGTCCGACCGCCCCGATCACCCTGACGTCGAAGAAGCGCAGCAGGAACGGGATGACCAGCAGGTTGGCCAACCCCACCACGCCGATACAGACATTCAGGAGAGCGAATGCCGATTCCGGGCCGTCGAACACATCGGTCACCAACGCCGCATTGGCGCTGAGCGCCGTGCCGAAGACCAGGTTGATCGAGAAGTTCAGACCGGCCAGCAGGACCAACGGCTTGCTCCTGGCCAGAAGCTTCCAGCCCAGGCTGAGCTCGGCCATGGTTTCCCTCGCGGTGCCGGGCTTCGCGGCCCTCGGTCCGCGGGTTATCGGCAGCCAGCAGCAGGCAGCGGCCATGAACACCGCTGCGGCAACGCCGAGGAGCATGGTCTTGTCAAGGAACATCGCACCCAGCAGCGCGAGCGCGGGGCCGACGGCCATCGCCGAAACCTCCATGCTCTGGACCAGCCCCTGCGTTTTCGGCAGGTCTTCGCCCGTGGCCACTTGTGGCACGACCTTCTCGATCGCCATGTGAACCGGCGCCAGGAGCAGGGCGAGGAGCGCTCCGCAGGACATCAGGATCGGCGTTTGCCAGTCCGACAGCAGCAGGCAGCCGGCCAGAGCGAGGACGAGAACGACCGACCGGCCGGCGGTGACGACAGAGAACAGCCGGGGACCCCCGTCCCGGTCGGCTATCAACCCCGCGAACGGATATGCCAACAACGCCGGAAGCCATTCAATGGCATAGGCGAGGCCCAGGAGAGAAACATCGTTTGTCTTCTGGAAGATGAGCAGGGGAAGGGCGAAGAGCACGACCTGTTCTGCCACAGCACCCAGCAAGACCCCGGTCAGGAAGAGGGGGCGTTGCCGGTTGGCGCGCTTCGACACCGGCGGAATCGGCGTGACGGTCTTTACTGACGACGACATCTCTCTCCCCTTCACACCGGAAGCAAACTGGTCTCAATGCGGAAGTTTTCAATGATGTGCTGAATATCCGCTTCGACTTGTGCTTCGTCCCCGACGAGGATGTACCGCCCGCTGTGGATGGCGTCATAACTGCCGTCCGGGTCCAGCACCTCCCCCGGGCTGGGCACGAGTTCGCGCCAGACCGTCGGGACCGAGGACCGCATCGAGGTGCGGTGGAGCACCTTGGCAGGAAGCTGGTCGGGCTTGGGAATGATCAGCCAGCCACCGGACGGGTCCGACGTCTTGGCCGGGAGGGAAACGGGCTCTCCGCAGATCGCCTGCAGCCAGACCCAGCTCAGGTTGACGCCGAAGATCCGGTTGATGAGATGCGGCACCTCGGCACCGCCGACACGCCCGGCGATCTCCAGGAAGACGATCTCTTCGTCCTGGGTCACGAAGAGTTCCAGGTGAATCGCCATCGACCTCATGTTGAGCGCGGCGACACAGACCCGGGCGAACTCTTCGACTCTCGCCCTCAGCGCCGATTCCTGCACGACCACCGAACCGAGGGGTTCTCCCGACGTCTCGAACGCAAGGCAGTCGTTGATGTACCGGGACACCACCTGGAAGGGCACCCGCGACTCGTGGTCGGCGAATCCGTCCACGTGGTAGACGGTCCCATCGATCAGTTCTTCGATCTGGTAGTCGGCACTGTCGATGCTCGCCAGCCACGACCGGAGCGACGCTTCGTCCGCCACGCGGTGTACGCCCTTGCTGGCCGCCCCGGCGACCGGCTTGAGGATCAGGGGATAGCCGATGTCCCGGGCGCTCCGCGTGGTCGTCTCCACATCCGCGCAAGGGGCGAACCGAGGCACCCGTACACCCGCGTCGGCGAGGAGCTGCTTCATGGTCAGCTTGTTTCGATAGGTATCGACCTCCGCCGGGCGCGGACCGGGGATCTCCAGTTCCTCGCGGACCTGGGCAGCCACATCCAGCAGGTACTCCGAGAACGCCACCAGCTGATCGACAGGTCCGACGCGGTCGGCTATTCCCCGTACGGCGGCACACACCGCGTCGAGATCTGTCAGATCCTCGAGAATGACGAAATCCGCGATGTGCGAACGATCGGCAAGGACTCCGGTAGCCCCTTCTGCGTCGACCACATAGCTGATCTGGTGCCGGTCGTGGTCGAGATCCTCGAATCGCTCAAGTTCGTTGTCCCAGCGCCGTTCGTCGGAGAACCTGGGCCAGCGGTTGAGAATCACGATGTGCATGGGGATCCGTCTTTCAGTGAGTTGAGTTCAGCGGGCTTGAGCGAGCAGTCATGACTGCGGCTGCGCGTCACGCTCCAGCTCACGGATGAGGGGCACCACGTGGGTGAAGAAGGTCCTCATTTCCGGCCGGGTCGGCCAGCCGGAGAAGATGAACTCGCTGATGCCGGCGAGCTTGTACTGGAAGAGGTAGTCGGCCACCTCCTGGTAGCTACCGACCAGGCACAGCGCCGGGCCTCCGCGGTAGGGGACGGCGCCGGTGTAGATGTAGGGCGAGAGCCACTTTCCGGAAGCCTGATCGGCGAGCCGGAAGGAGGACTTCACCGCTTCGGAGTCCACGTTCTTGACGAATTCGCGGATCCACGCCTCGTGTTCGGCGTCGGGATCGCCCATCAGCTCGGCGAGTTCGGCCAGCGCCTCCTCGCGAGTCTCCCGGGCGAGCACATGCATCCGGGTGCCGACCCGGCAGCCCCCCTCGATCAACGGCAGGCTTGCCTGCCGCATCCCTTCCGGGGTGTCGCCGTAACGCATCCAGCAATCGCCATAGCTGAGGGCGGTCTGCTGCGCCACCTCCGAGGCACCGCTGATGTAGATCTCCGGACGCTTGCCGCCCTTGTAGCCGAGATGCAGTTCCGCGTCCTTGATCGAGTAGTGCTGCCCGTCAAAGGTCTGCGGGACCTCGCCCTCCCAGAATTCCCGGAGGATGTGCAGGAACTCACCCGACCTGGCGTACCGCTGGTCGTGGGCCAGGAAATCACCGTAGCCGGCCTGCTCGGCCACCGAGATCCCGGCGACCACATTGAGGGAGAGGCGGTCGTCGGACATCCAGGAAAGGGTGTTGACGATCTGCGTGAAGAGCGTCGGCGAAAGGAGCCCCGGGCGGTACGCGAGCATGAACTTGACCCGCTCGGTCTGCTGGGTGAGGGCCGCGATGATCGGCACGGGATCCGGCAGGTAGTGCCCGATCCCGAACAGGAGGCTGTCAACGCCGAGTTCCTCGGCCTCCTTGACGAAGTCGGTGATCTCGCCCATGTCCAGGGCGCCCAGCTTGTACTTTTCCGTGGGCTTGGCCTGGCCGCCCCCGTCCGTCGGTACGTCCCAATGAATGCGCAGCGGTTCCACTGTTGTTCTCCTCATTCCGGAAGGTTTACGAGTTGGTTCCGGCGGAACCGATGAGCAGCCCGCTGTTGGCCGAGCGGGTCTTCGGTGCGAGGCGCGCCGGAGCTGTGGAACCGGGCTGCTGATCCAGCAGCGCGTGTTCGCGCCGGACTTGGGCGTCCACCTCGTCCAGGGGGACCAACCACCGCCGGGCGGTGCCGTCCGGTTCGACGACCGACATCAACCCGGTTCCGTGCACGGCCTCGGCCGTTACCCCGGCGCCGGCCAGGGCTTCGGCCACACCACGCTGGTCACCTGTGAACGCCAGGACGGGCTCGTCGGAGGGCACTGCCACGGAGACGAGTCCCGTCTCCCGCATCAGCGTGGCGACCTGGTCGGGATCGACACCGGTTGCGAGCCGGAAGACCTGGGCCTTCCGGTCACCGACCACCGTGGTCGTGCCCGTCCCCGGACCCACGACGGTTCCTCGGTCGTCGCCCAGGGACCGGCACGCGATGGCGACGCCGTACCGCCTGGCCGCCGCCACCGACCCGCCGAACAGGACCTTGGCCCCGCTGTCCGACATCGCTTCGCACTGCGCATAGGACAGCTCCGGCATCAGCCGAGCCGCGGGTTCGGTGTAGGGGTCGGTGGTGTACACACCGGGGACATCGGAGTAGATCTCACACTCGGTGACGCCGAGTGCCCCGGCGATGGCGACCGCGGTGAGGTCCGAGCTGTTGCGGCCGAGCATGGTGATGCGGCCATCGGGCCGTACCGCCTGGCCGCCGGCCAGCACGACGACCTGATGCTCGGTCAGCGCCTTGAGCACGGGCGCGGGGTCGATCGTGACGATCTTCGATCGGGTGGCGGTGTCATCACCGACGATGCCCAGCTGGTGCGCCCAGAGATCGATCGCCGTACTCCCCTGTGCGTGCAGGGCGGCCCGGAGCAGAGTGGCGCTCAGCATTTCGGCGGTGGCCAGCGCCTGGTCCTGCACCTCCGGCTTCAGGTCCGGATCAACCGCCAACGCCGCCTCAAGCAGACGTCCGGTGGAGCCGGACATCCCGCTCACTACGGCGATCACCCCGGTGTCGCCATCGTTGGTCATCTCGATCAGATGAGCAGCGACCCGGGCGTAGTCCGCCAGCTCCAGGAAGGACGATCCACCGAACTTGACGACACGCAGGTGCTCGGAGTTACGCGGCATCGTTCACCATCCTCGACGACGAGACCGCTGCCTGCGTGCCCTCGGACGTGCGCCTCTTCTCGCCGCCGAGCCCCCATTCGGTGGGCTTCTCCTGGCTCAGAATCGTGAACACCCGGCCGATGGCATCGCCCATGCCCCAGACGTCGGTGTACGCGGGCCACTTGGGGTGTCCAGCGTCGATGTCGTGCTGACGGGCGTAGGCCGCGCGTACCCACTCTCGGGTCGAGGGCCGCCGGTGGTGGAAGTCATGCTGAGCGAGATCGCCGGGTACGACGAGGAGCCGAGCCGGGATGTGGTAGCCGACGAGGCGGGCGCTCCATCGGAACCAGGCGCGGAACGCGGCGTACCGGCCAAGGCCCGTCGGCGGCAGCGGATCACCGCAGAACCGTCCCCAGGAATGCGACACATGGAAGGCCCGGCCGCTCAGGCTGCCGTCCTTGGCCTTGAACCAGGCGTGCTCGCTGAGGAACTCCAGCAGCGCGACGATCTGGTAGAGCGGGATCATCGGTACGAGCACGGCGACGGTGAACTCCCACCACACGCCTTGCCAGGTCACCAGGCCGAAAACGCCGGCCAGGTAGGCGAACCCCATGACTCGTCGGTACGGCGCACAGCGGACGAGGTTCTGGGCCAGCCGGGTGTACAGGAACTCGGCATGAAACCGCGGGGACACGATCATCAGGGCCAGCCGGCGCCTCAAGGCCTGGGTGGACATCCCGGGCCGGAAACCGAGCATGAGCAGGTGCTGGATGGTGGGATCGGCGAGGGTCGCGAAGGTTTCCTTGCGATGGTGGAGATTGACGTGGTCCTCGTAGTACTGATCCGCGTCGTCGGTGCAGACGAGCGTGGACAGCACTTGGTGGATCAGTCGGTCCTGCCGTATCCGACCGGTGAAACGGGTGTGGATGGCGTGGTGCGCAATCACCGTCGAGCACACTCTCGCCGCGGACGCGGTGAGGGCCCAGGACAAGGGCAGCAGGACGAGCGTCCAGAGCGGACCCCGTGCGACGATCCACCAGGCACTGCCGATACCGGCCGCGAGTGCGACGAGGTCGCAGAGCAGGTAGGTGACAGGGTTCAGGCGAACCAGTGGCTGCTGGCCGGGAAGCGCCTTACCGGTGATCCACGTCCAACCGTGTTGCGTCCACCGGGGGAAGCGCTGATAGGAAGCTCTGATCTCTTCCGAACGTACTGAGGATGTTTCCGTCATGCGCGGATCCCTTCCTGCTCGTGACTACCGTCTTGGCGGCTGACGTGGGCATCGAGCGCTTCGGCGCTCACTTCGGCGAAGGCCGCGCCCAGGATGTCCAGGGCCTCCTGAGCTTCCTCGCGGCTGAGGTTCAGGGGCGGCAGGAACCGGGCGACACAGTCGTCCCGTCCTGCGAGCTCAAAGAGCAGCCCCCGGCGGAGCGCGGCCTTCCGGACCCGGCCGGCGACTTCGCTCGCGGTCCAGCTGCCGACCGGGTTCAGCTCGACACCGAGCATCAGCCCGCGCCCCCGGACCTCGCCGATCATGGGGCCGATGGCGGGGTTCAGCTGCAGCGCATCCAGTCCCGAACGGAGGAACTCCCCGATCTCGCGCACATGCGCCAGCACCCCATCGCGCTCGACGATCCGCATGAAGGCGGCACCCGCGGCGAAGGCGAGCTGGTTACCGCGGAAGGTTCCGGTGTGCGCGCCGGGCGCCCAGCCGTCCAGCCGCTCGTCGTAGATGATCACCGAAGCCGGGTGGCCGCCGCCCAGGGCCTTGGACGAGACGATGACGTCGGGCTCGATCCCGTACTGCTCGAAGGCGTACCACGTACCTGTCCGCCCGCAGCCGGTCTGCACTTCGTCGACCACCAGCGGGATGTTCCGCTCGCGCGTGATCCGGCGAAGCTCAGTGACGAACTCGGCCCGGGCCGGGACCACCCCGCCTTCGCCCTGGACCATCTCGAGCACCACAGCGGCCGGGAGGCGTACACCGCCGTTCGGATCAGCCAGCAGATTCTCGAGGTAGCGCACGCAGTTGACCTGGCAGCTGTCCGGGTTCAGAGACAGCGGGCACTTGAAGCAGTACGAGTACGGGAAGAACGTCGTACCGGGCATCAGATTGTGCAGGTGTTCCTTTGAGCCACGCAGCCCGGTGATCGCGAGCGTGCTCTGCGTGCTGCCGTGAAAGCCGCCGTGGAACGAGACCACATCTGCCCGCCCGGTCGCGGTCTTGCAGAGCTTCAGCGCGGCATCGATTCCGTCCGCACCGGTCGGCCCGCAGAAGTGAATCTTCATTCGGTCCCGCATTGCCTCGGGCAGCATCCCAAGGAGCCGGGTGGAGAACTCCGACTTCGCCTCGGTGGGGAAGTCGAGCATGTGGGAAGCGACATTCAGCTGAGCCTGTGCGGCGGCGATCAGCTCGGGATTGCTGTGGCCGAGAGCAAGCACGCCGGCCCCGGACAGAAAGTCGAGAAACTGGTTTCCGTCGACGTCGTGCAGATAGGAACCCTCTCCGCCGGCGACCGCGATCGGCGTGTGCCGCGGATAGGTACGGGCCGAGGACTCATCCCGCTCCTGCTGCTCCAGCAACCGCCGCGAAGCGGGCCCCGGAAGACTGGTGACAACGGACGCACTCACGACGAATTCCTTTCGCCCCACTCAGGAGCTTGGTTTGACTGCTTGATGCCCTGGTCGAGAGGGACGACGAATGCGAGGTGGAGCGGGTCGCGCACAATCCCGATGAGCCGTGCCGCTCTGCTTTCCGCAATCACGGTTCAACGCTGAAGAGGTTCTGGCTGTGTGCCGCCGCCAGCTCCGCCACCCGCGCCTGGAATTCCTGGGAGTCACCAGGACCGCGCCCGTGCTCGAAGCACTCGATGACGCCCTCGCGCCCCAGGTAGGAGGTCGGCGGGCGGGAGTGGTCGCCGGGCTTCGCCGTCACATAGAGCGCGCGCTCGACCGGATCAAACCCCTGCGGCTGGTGTACACCGGTGATCGTGCCGCCGGCGGCCTTGAGGAAGCCGGTCGCCGCGATCCCCTGTGGCGTGTCGGGGATCGGCGGCAGCTGTTCGATCGTCCGGCGGTACGCCGCGATGTGCAGGTCGTACGGGCTGAAGCCGTAGACCCGATCGATAAGGTCCATGATGCCGTCGCCGCCAGGACGGGCCCCGACCTCGACCACGCTCAACTCGTCCCCGTTGACCAGGATCTCGACGTGGGCGATGCCGCGGTCGATGTGGAGCGCCTCGCATGCCTTGAGCGCGATCTCGCGCAGTGCTGCGTTGTCGCTCTCCCGGCTCGGCACCAGCTGGCCGGTCTCGGCGAAGTACGGGGGTGCGCTCTTGCTCTTGTCGGTGACGGCCAGCACCGCGCGGCTGCCCTCGTAGTTGATGACCTCGACGGAGACCTCGTGCGTCGAGACGAAGAACTCCTCCACCTGGAAGCGTCCGTCGGTGAGATCGAAGGTCCCGGCGACCTCCATGAGCGAGGAACGGCAGTGCTCATAGGCGTCGTCGAGTTCGTCAGCCGAGTTGACCCTGATGATCCCGACGCTCCCGGCGAAGTCCCTCGGCTTCAGCACCAGGGGGAACTCCAGCTCCGCGGCTATTGCTCGCAGCTCCTCAGCGGTGGAGAACAACCGGTGCCGGGCGCAGGGAACACCGGCTTCTTCAAACGCCACCTTCATCGTGTGCTTGTCCCGCGAGCGCCGGAGCGCTTCGTCGGAGAGCGCCGGCAGCCCGTAGTGGTGGGCAATCGCCACCGAGGCGTGCAGGTTCATCTCGTAGATGGGGACCACCGCGTCCGGCTGCAGGCCGGTCTGCCGCTCGAATTCCTCCACTGCCTTCAGCGCGGGCTTGGCCTTGTAGCTACTGGCCGGGAGGATGTGGTCGAAATACCGGTTCGCGCCGGAAACGGGATTCTCCGTCATACCGATCACCGGGCCGGGATAGGTACGCAGGGCGGAAACGATGGCTCGCTCACGCAACATCAGATCGGCACCGAGCAGCAGAAGGTACCGGTCCCCGTTAGCGTGGGCACGCTTCAAACTGAACATGGACTTCCTTATCGCGTCGTCACCTTGATGTAGCGAGGTTCTCCGTAGTGGTTCCCGAACCGTTCCCCCTCCGGTACTCAGGGCTTCGGCGTAGTCGCGTGACGTCCGTTTTGTGATCACGCGAGGCCGAGGAGGACGAGGGGCCGGGTGGTGTCGCGGGCATTGCTGCGACGGGCGGCGATGTTGGTGACGCCGGCGAGTTTCAGGGCGCCGATGGCCCGGATTGCGCCAGGTCGCCATCGCGCGCGGTGCGTTGCCGGTCCGCAGCTGGGAGGCGTCCTTGGCGAAGGTGGTGTCCCTGACGTGGTGCAGGGCTTCGATGTGCCAGTGGCCGCGGATCAGCTTCGCGAGGTGGACCTCGGTGGCCTGTTCGGCGGTCAGGCTCGTGACGGCGTAGACGGTCTTTAGGTGCTGTTGACCGGCGCGGCAGATAGCCTATGATCCCCAAACCAAGCCTTTGACCTTGGGTATTCTGCATGGGCGATAGAGGATCGATGACAGTCGCAGGCTCGGGAAAGGATGGGTTTCCGTCCGCACAGGAACCCCGGTTCCATGTACTCGGCTCGCTTGAGGTATGGGCCGGCGGCATACGAGTGCGTCTCGGCGGAACCATCCAAGAGCGAGTGCTGGCCACCCTGCTCCTCGAACCCGGGCGGGTAGTACCGATTGCCAGACTGGTTGAGGCCGTCTGGGAGGAGGACCCTCCTGCGACTGCGTCGCACCAGGTGCGCAAGGCCGTCGCCGATCTCCGCCGACGCCTGCCGTCCGGTAGAGAGATGATCAGCACGGACGGCCCGGGCTACCGGGTGACCACGTCGGTCAGCCAACTTGATCTTCTCGATTTCAACGCACGGATCCAGACAGCGGCACAAGCCGTGGGCGTCGGGAGGCTAACCGATGCCTGCGCAGAGCTGCAGGGCGCTCTCGATCTGTGGCGGGGACCCGTCCTCGCGGGTGAGGGCGGCCCGGTGATCGGCCGCGCGGCAACTGCGCTGGAGGAGCGCCGTCTCGCCGCAGCCGAACAGCTCCACGAACTGCGCCTCGAGCTCGGCGCAAGCAGCGAGCTCGTCGCGAGTCTGCGGGCACTCGTCGACGCACACCCCTTGCGTGAGACGCTGCGCGGCCAACTCATGCTTGCCCTGTACCGCTCGGGACGACAGGCGGACGCCCTGGAGGAGTACGGGAAGGTACGCGAGTTGCTCGCCGACGAGCTCGGCATCGATCCGGGGGCTCGACTGGTCAAGCTGTACGAGGGGATCCTGCGGGAGAGTCCGGAGATGACAGCCACGCAGGGTGGGCCGCCCGCCACTGCCTCCGGAATGTCGGCTGAGCAACGCGGTCCAGTTTCCACACTGCCGTATGCACTGCCGGATTTCACGGGCCGGGACAAGGAGCTGGCAATCCTGCTCAGCCGGGTCCGGGCCGAGAGAATGCCAGATGAGCACAGCGCCCGGGTCGCAGCCATCGACGGGATGGGCGGCGCGGGCAAGACCTCATTGGCTGTACGCGCCGCTCACCAGCTGACCGAGGAGTTCCCCGACGGGCAGCTCTATGTGGACCTGCGCGGGTTCACCCCCGGTGAGCAGCTCCCCATCTCGGCATCGACAGCACTGGACATCCTGCTGCGAGCGATCGGTACGCCGAGCGAGCACATTCCCGAGGACCTGCCCGGCCGCACCGCCACATGGGGGTCTGCACTGGCGGGGCGCCGGATGCTCCTCCTACTCGACAACGCCTCCGACGCCGCTCAAATCCAGCCGCTGTTGGCGGCTCCCCCCGGCTGCCTTGTGCTCATCACCAGCCGGGTGCGGTTGCTCGACCTCGACGGCATCGAGTGGATCACCCTGGGGCTGATGCCACCCGAGGACAGTGCCACGCTGGTGGCACGGACACTGGGCCCGGCCCGTGTGAAAGCCGAACCAAAGGCGGCCGCCGAGCTCGCCGAGCTGTGCGGCCATCTCCCCCTGGCGCTGCGTATCGCCACCGCTCGGCTGCGCAACCGGCCCCGGTGGACCGTGCGGCATCTCGTCGAGCGGCTGCAGGACGAGAGCCGCCGGATGGACGAGCTGAGCTCAGGCGAACGCAGCGTCGCGGTGACACTTCAGTTGTCATATCTGGCCATGGACAACAGGCACCGCGCCGCGTTCCGCGCCCTCGGGTTGCACCCTGGTGATGGCATCGACGTCCACTCGGCGGCCGCGCTGCTCGACACCGATGTCCGGGATGCCGAGGACATTCTGGAGCTTCTGCTCGACGTACATCTGCTCCAACAGCCCGGATTGGGCGAGTACACCTTCCACGACCTCGTGCGCAGCTTCGCCCAGAGCCAGCACGGACCGATGACGGAACAGACCGACGCGGACGCCGTCGAGCGGTTGCTCAGCTACTACCTGACAGCCACCAACGTAGCCTGCGACGTACTGTTCCCAGGCCGTACCGCCCGCTCAACCGGGATCCCCCGGTATCAGGGAGAGCTCCCGGAACTGGCGGAAGAGAAGATCGTCAGCCTCTGGTTCCGTCGCGAACATCAGCGACTGATGGCGGTCGTGGACCTGGCCGATCGGCTCGGCTACGACCGGCACACCGGCTGGCTGGTCCGCGACCTGGTCTTCCATCTGAATGCGGGTGGTTATTTCGAAGAGTTCCGAGCACTCGGCCGCCTCGCGGTCGAAGCCGCGCGCCGGCTCGACGATCCGGTCCTGTTGAGTATCAGCCTGTCCAGTCTTGGCGCCGCTTGCTGGAAGCTCGGCTACTTCGAGGAGGGCATCAGCGTCGCCCGCGAGGGACGCGAGATCGCGGTACGCCTCGGCGACCGTGACGCCGAGGCGAACAGTGAGTCCACTCTCGGGCTGCTCATGTCGATGCTGGGGCGGTACAACGAGGCCCTTCCCCTGTTGGAGCACGCGGTCGAACTGGCCAGGGAACTTGGCACTGCCCGCGCTGAAGCGGAGACTCAGACGAATCTCAGCTCGCTGTACGCACGATGGGGCCGCTATCCGGAGGCTGCAGCGTCCGCCCTCCGGGCCCTTGAGCTGGAGCGGGACACCGCGAACCCGGTCAACGAGACCATGGCCCTGGCCGATCTGGCTTTCGCCCAGCTGGGCATGGGTCAGTACGTAGATGCCGAGGCGAGTCTGAGACAGGCCCGCGAGTTGTGTGACGAGAGCGCGCCGCAGGGCGATGTCGCCCTGGTGCTGGCTCTGTCCGCCGAGGCAGCGCACCGTCTCGGCGACAGTGATGCGGCGTCTGAGCTCGCGGAACGTGCCCAGATCCTCGCACGGTCCGGTGGTACGCCGGTCCGCCAGGCGAAGGCCGAGAACATCCTCGGTCGGCTGCATACCGCACAAGGGCAGTACACATCGGCGACGGAGTTGCACGCCCACGCGCTTGAGGTCGCCTCGGCAATCCAATTCCGCTCTGAGCAGGCGTCCGCGTACCTGGGTCTGGCCCAAGCGGCCGAGGGACTTGGCGACGGCGCGACGGCTGGGAAGAACCAGCTGGCAGCAGCCGAGTTGTTCGACCTCATGGAGATTCCGGAGGCCGGCCGCAGTCATTGAGGAAGGTGGCGCGGACCTCACGGCTTGGTGGTTGCCGGCCCCTTGTTGTCCGCGAGGATCTGCTGCTCGGCTGACTGGCCGGTTGCGGCGGCCTGCACGGTCGCACTGAGCCCGAGCGCCAGGACGGCAGCCGCAATGATTCCAGTCAGTCTGATCAACTTGGTGTGCATGGTCCGTCCCCCTGTGGATGTTCGCGCGGATAAGGCGCCGTGTGGCGTTGTATCCGTGTTCGACATCCGTGAAGGTATCGCAGGCCGATCCCGGAACGTTCCCGCCTGCATACCTTGGAGGGAAGCACCTGGTTGAGGTTCCCCGGGATGCGGAGGGGCCGCTCACGAGTGAGATCGTGAGCGGTGCTTGGTGTGTGCGCCGGGATTCGAGTCACGAAGTGCGGGATCGGCGTCCACGGCTGACTGGAGGATGCTGTAGAGCAGGCCGTGGAGGTTGGCGATCGTCTTCGCTGCGTACGGGCGGCGCTTCGCCTCCGGGGGGTGCAGAGGCCCTGGTCAGCCGTTCCGGAGGTCCAAGATCCACTGGCAGTGTGGGCGTAGGCCGGGAACATCTCCGCATCTGGGACCGGCGGCTCACTGGGCTCGATGAAGCCCTGACCCTTCACCCATCCCGGCGGCCATTGCTGTCCGTGACCGTTACCCAGATCACAGAAACGTTCCACCTGCTTCTCGGCATCGAAGCCCTCACGACACCAGTCGCCTGTCCGGGGAGCCGCCTGCCCGCCACACTACGGTGCAGGTGAGGTCTCCGGACTGTCGTTCGTAGGTCTTGATTGAAGCCGTGAGTGGGATCGTACGGCGTGGCGAATGTGTGGCGAAACCAGTGACACCGCTAGCGTGAAACCAGCGTTTCCACTGGTCACGACGTTTCTGCCGTGGTGGGGCGGGTGGGACTCGAACCCACGGCCGACGGATTATGAGTCCGCTGCTCTAACCGGCTGAGCTACCGCCCCTTCACGGCGTGGCGCGTACACGTGTGCGCGCCGTCTGCCGCAGCATAGCCGCTCATACGATCTCCTGCTTCGGATGCCTCGCATGATCGGCTTCGCCTGTTCAGAGAGACCGCCCTGAGGGCTGCCCGGTTCCCGGACGGGGCAAAAAAGAAGAGGACCCGCTGGGGGCCCTCTTCCCTTCTTGCTTGCTCCCCCGGCTGGACTCGAACCAGCAACCCTCCGGTTAACAGCCGAATGCTCTGCCAATTGAGCTACAGGGGACCGCGCTCCCCCGACTGGACTCGAACCAGTAACCTGCCGGTTAACAGCCGGCTGCTCTGCCAATTGAGCTACAGGGGATTGCTGCGGTGCATCGAACGGCCCACCTCCGGCCTTGCCGGGGGGCGAGCGCCCGTTGCGAGTCATAGATTAGCGCAAGCAGGGGGGTGCTCCGCCAATCGGTATCGACAGCAGGCCGGGCACCACACGACGAAGGGTGGCAGGCATGCGGTACAAGGTCACGTTCGTGGTCGGACTGGCCCTCGGTTACGTGCTCGGGACCCGGGCCGGGCGGGAGCGGTACGAGCAGCTGAAGAAGTCCGCGCGGGAGCTCGCGCAGAACCCGGCGGTGCGCAATGCCGCGGAGACCGTGGGGCACACCGGGCGCGTCTACGCGGGGAAGGCCTACGCCGTGGTGAGCGAGAAGGTCGGCGACGCCGTGCCGGACGCCCTGGCCGGGCGGGTGCGCGGGCTGCGCGACCGGCGGGCCGGTGGCGGCTTCGAGGACGACTGGGGCACCAGCAACACCTGAGGTGCCCGCGGTACGCCGTGAGGTTCCCGGGACCCGTGAGGTTCCGGGGACTCCGGAGAGGTCAGGACCGGTCCCGCGTGCGGCAGAATTCTCCGCATGGGGATAGTCGCCGGGCTGGACAGCTCTTCCGCCTTCACACGCATCGTCGTCTGTGACACCGACACCGGTGCCGTACTGCGCCAGGGCTACGCGCCCCATCCACAGCCCACGGGCGAACCCGACGCCCAGAACCCCCACGAGACCGACCCCCAGGCCTGGCTGCTCTCCCTCGGCGAGGCCGCCGGCGGCGGGCTCCTCGAGGGGGTCCAGGCCATCGGGGTCTCCGCCCAGCAGCACGGCCTGCTGCCGCTCGACTCGCAGGGCGGCCTCGTCCGTCCCGCCCTGGTCGGCAACGACAAGCGCGGCCAGGTCGCGGCCGCCGACCTCACCGAGGCGCTCGGCGGCCGGCAGGCCTGGGCCGAGGCCGTCGGCTCGGTCCCGCACGCGGCGCAGCCCCTCGCGAAGCTGGCCTGGCTGGCCCGCACCGAGCCCGAGGCCGCCCGCCGGGTGGCGGTGCTGATGTCCCCGCACGACTGGCTGGTGTGGCAGCTGCTGGGCCGGCCCGCCCGCCGGACCACCGACCGGGGCGGCGCCTCCGGCACCGGCTACTGGTCCGCGGCCGCCGGATCCTGGCGGCCCGACCTGGTCGAGCTCGCGCTCGGCCACCGGGCGCTGCTGCCCGAGGTGCTCGGCCCCGCCGAGGCGGCCGGAACCACGCCCGAGGGGCTCCTGATCTCCGCCGGCACCGGCGAGACCATGGCCGCCGCGCTCGGGCTGGGCCTCGGCCCCGGCGACGCGGTGGTCTCGCTCGGCGCCTCCGGGTCGGTGATGGCCGTGCACCACGAGGCCCTGTCGGAGCCGGGCGGGCTGATCACCTCGCTCGCCGACGCCTCCGGCATGCACCTGCCCGTGGTGAACACCTCCAACGCCGTACGGGCCCTGCGCGGCACCGCCGAGCTGCTGGGCACCGACCTGGAGGGGCTGAGCGAGCTCGCGCTGAAGTCCACGCCGGGCGCGCACGGACTCGTACTGCTGCCCTACCTGGAGGGTGAGCGCACGCCGAACCTGCCGCACACCGCCGGGACCCTGTCCGGGCTGCGGCGGGACTCCATGAAGCCGGAGCACCTGGCCCGGGCCGCCTTCGAGGGCATGCTGTGCGGGCTGGTGGACGCGCTGGACGTGCTGCGTTCACGCGGGGCCGAGATCCGCCGGGTGTTCCTGCTGGGCGCGGCGGCCGAGCTGCCCGCCGTACAGGCCGCGGCGCCGGGGCTGTTCGGGACGCAGATCGTCGTACCGGCTCCGGCGGACTACGCGGCGCTCGGCGCGGCGCGGCAGGCGGCGTGGGCGCTCGGTGTGGCGCAGGGCACGCTCGCCCCGCACACCCCGCCGGTCTGGCCGGCCGCGGCGGCGCAGGTGTTCGAGCCGGGCGAGGACCTCCCGGCCGGG
Organism: Streptomyces sp. NPDC091371; assembly: GCF_040684275.1. Taxonomy (NCBI): domain Bacteria; kingdom Bacillati; phylum Actinomycetota; class Actinomycetes; order Kitasatosporales; family Streptomycetaceae; genus Streptomyces; species Streptomyces sp. NPDC091371. The sequence continues at coordinate 24,138 of NZ_JBFBFP010000020.1, read as the reverse complement.
CAGGCCGTGCGCCAGCAGTACGTGGCGACGCGGGACCAGATCCACCCCGGGGCGTTCTAGGGGTCTGCGCCTGCGGGCGCAGGGCGACCTACGCCTTTTGACCGGACTTTGCGAAATCCGTTGGGGATCGGTCAGCCGGTTGGCCCAAGATGGGGTGAACCCCTCGATCTTGCCGACCGGAGCCTGCGCGTGCTCATACGACTTCTGCGGACGCACCTGCGTCCGTACAAGAAACCCATCGGCGCGCTGGTCCTGCTGCAGCTGCTGCAGACCAGCGCGAGCCTCTACCTGCCCACCCTCAACGCGGACATCATTGACAACGGTGTCGTCAACGGGGACACCGGCTACATCCTGCGCTTCGGCGCACTGATGCTCGGCGTCTCGCTCATCCAGCTCGTCTGCAACGCCGGGGCCGTCTACTACGGCGCCCGGACCGCGGCCGCCGTCGGCCGCGACATCCGTGCGGGCGTCTTCGACCGGGTGCAGAGCTTCTCCGCCCGGGAGCTCGGCCAGTTCGGCGCCCCGTCGCTGATCACCCGTACGACGAACGACGTCCAGCAGATCCAGATGCTGGTGCTGATGACCTTCACGCTGATGGTCTCGGCGCCGATCATGTGCGTCGGCGGCATCTTCATGGCGCTCTCGCTCGACGTGCAGCTGTCGGGCGTGCTGCTCGCGGTGGTCCCCGTGCTCGGCATCTCGGTCGGCGCGATCGTCTTCAAGACGCGGCCGCTGTTCCGCAAGATGCAGGACCGGCTCGACACCGTGAACCGGGTGCTGCGCGAGCAGATCACCGGCAACCGGGTGATCCGCGCCTTCGTCCGCGACGACTACGAGAAGGACCGCTTCCGGGACGCCAACGCGGACCTCACCGGTGTCTCGCTGGCCGCCGGCAAGCTGCTGGCCTACATGTTCCCCACCGTGATCCTGGTCGTGAACATCTCCAGCGTCGCCGTCATCTGGTTCGGCGCCATGCGCGTCGACACCGGCGACATGGAGATCGGCCAGCTGACGGCCTTCCTCGCCTACCTGATGCAGATCGTCATGGCCGTGATGATGGCCACCTTCATGTTCATGATGGTGCCGCGCGCCGAGGTCTGCGCCGAGCGCGTCCAGGAGGTCCTGGACACCCACTCCAGCGTGGTCCCGCCCACCGACCCGGTGCGCGAGCTGTCCCGGCACGGGCTGCTGGAGCTGCGCGGCGCCGACTTCCGCTACCCGGGCGCCGAGGCCCCGGTGCTGCGCGGGGTGAACCTGGTGGCCCGCCCGGGGGAGACCACCGCGGTGATCGGCTCCACCGGCAGCGGCAAGTCCACCCTGCTGGGCCTGGTCCCGCGGTTGTTCGACGCGACCGGCGGCGAGGTGCTCGTCGACGGCGAGGACGTGCGCCGGCTCGACCCGGAGCTGCTGGCCAGGACGGTCGGCATGGTCCCGCAGAAGCCGTACCTGTTCTCCGGAACAGTCGCTTCCAACCTGCGCTACGGACGCCCGGACGCGACCGACGAAGACCTGTGGCGGGCCCTGGAAGTGGCCCAGGCCAAGGAGTTCGTCTCCGCGCTGGAGGGCGGGCTCGAAGCCCCCGTCACCCAGGGCGGTACGAACGTCTCCGGCGGCCAGCGCCAGCGCCTGGCCATCGCCCGCACCCTGGTGCAGCGCCCGGAGATCTACCTCTTCGACGACTCCTTCTCGGCCCTGGACTACGCGACGGACGCGGCGCTGCGCGCGGCGCTCGCCCGCGAGACCGAGGACGCGACCGTGGTCATCGTCGCCCAGCGGGTCTCCACGATCCGCGACGCCGACCGGATCATCGTGCTGGACGAGGGCGAGGTCGTGGGCGAGGGACGCCACCACGAGCTGATGGCCGGCAATGAGACCTACCGGGAGATCGTGCTCTCCCAGCTGACGGAGGCGGAGGCCGCATGAGCGGGCCCGGAGGACGGATGATGATGGGGCCGGCCCAGCGGTCCCTGGACTTCAAGGGATCGGGCAAGCGACTTCTGGGCCAGCTCGCCCAGGACCGGGCCAAGCTGTGGGGCATGGTCGCGGCCGTCGTCGGCAGCGTCGGCTGCGCGGTCGTCGGCCCGAAGATCCTCGGCGAGGCCACCGACCTGGTGTTCGCGGGGATCGTCGGCCGCCAGATGCCGGAGGGCATCACCAAGCAGCAGGCGCTGGACGGGATGCGCGCCAAGGGCGAGGGCGGGATGGCGGACATGCTGTCCGGCACCGACTTCACCCCGGGCCGGGGCATCGACTTCGGCGCGGTCGGGGTCGTGGCGGTCTGGGCGCTGGTGGTCTTCACGCTGGCCGGTCTGCTGATGCTGGTGGCGACGCGGCTGTCGAACCACGTCATGAACGGCACCGTGTACCGGATGCGCGAGGAGCTCCAGGCGAAGCTGTCGCGGCTGCCGCTCTCGTACTTCGACCAGCAGAAGCGCGGCGAGGTGCTCAGCCGGGCCACGAACGACATCGACAACATCGGGCAGACGCTCCAGCAGACGATGGGTCAGCTGCTGAACTCGCTGCTGACCATCGTCGGCGTGCTCGCGATGATGTTCTGGATCTCACCGCTGCTGGCGCTGGTCGCGCTGGTGACCGTGCCGGTCTCGGTCGTCGTCGCGGCGAAGATCGGCAAGAAGTCGCAGCCGCAGTTCGTGGCGCAGTGGAAGACGACCGGTGCGCTGAACGCCCACATCGAGGAGATGTACTCGGGGCACAACCTGGTCAAGGTCTTCGGCCGGCAGAAGGAGTCCGCAGCGGTCTTCGCCGAGCAGAACGAGGCGCTGTACCGGGCCTCGTTCAAGGCGCAGCTGGTCAGCGGGCTGATGCAGCCGGTGATGTTCTTCATATCGAACATCAACTACGTGCTGGTCGCGGTCGTCGGCGGTCTGCGGGTGGCCTCGGGCACCCTGTCGATCGGTGACGTGCAGGCCTTCATCCAGTACTCGCGGCAGTTCTCGATGCCGCTGTCGCAGGTCGCGTCGATGGCGAACCTGGTGCAGTCCGGCGTCGCCTCGGCGGAGCGGGTCTACGAGCTGCTGGACGCCGAGGAGCAGGAGCCGGACGCCGAGGTTCCGGAGCGGCCGGAGGAGCTGCGCGGGCAGGTCACCCTCGACAAGGTGGCCTTCCGCTACGAGCCGGACAAGCCGCTGATCGAGAACCTGTCGCTGACGGTCGAGCCGGGTCACACGGTCGCGATCGTCGGCCCGACGGGCGCCGGCAAGACCACGCTCGTCAACCTGCTGATGCGGTTCTACGAGGTCACGGGCGGGGAGATCGCCCTGGACGGCGTGGACATCGCGAAGATGACCCGCGAGGAGCTGCGCGGCTCCATCGGGATGGTGCTCCAGGACACGTGGCTGTTCGGCGGCACGATCGCGGAGAACATCGCCTACGGGGCCTCGCGCGAGGTGACGCGCGCCGAGATCGAGGAGGCCGCGCGGGCGGCCCACGCGGACCGGTTCATCCGCACCCTGCCGGACGGCTACGACACCGTGCTGGACGACGAGGGCGCGGGCGTCAGCGCGGGCGAGAAGCAGCTGATCACCATAGCCCGGGCGTTCCTGTCGGACCCGGTGATCCTGGTCCTCGACGAGGCGACGAGCTCGGTCGACACCCGTACCGAGGTGCTGATCCAGAAGGCGATGGCGCGCCTCGCGCACGGCCGTACCTCCTTCGTGATCGCGCACCGGCTGTCCACGATCCGCGACGCGGACGTGATCCTGGTGATGGAGAGCGGCTCGATCGTCGAACAGGGCACGCACGAGGAGCTGCTGGCCTCGGGCGGCGCGTACGCGCGGCTGTACGAGGCGCAGTTCGCGCAGGCGGTGGCCGAGGTCGACTGACCTCGCCGGAGCGGGCGGGGGCGTCCCTCGGGGCGCCCCCTCACCGTTTCAGTCCAGGTAGCCGCGCAGCTGATCGGCGAAGGCGTGGTCCCGCAGCTTGTTGAGGGTCTTGGACTCGATCTGGCGGATCCGCTCGCGGGTCACGCCGAAGATCCGGCCGATCTCCTCCAGGGTGCGCGGGCGGCCGTCGGCCAGCCCGTAGCGGAGCTGGACCACCTTGCGCTCCCGCTCCCCCAGCGTCGAGAGGACCGCTTCCAGGTGCTCGCGCAGCAGGAAGAACGCGGCGGACTCCACGGGCGAGGCGGCGTCGCCGTCCTCGATGAGGTCGCCGAGCGCGACGTCGTCCTCCTCGCCGACCGGCGCGTGCAGCGAGACCGGCTCCTGGGCGAGGCGGAGCACCTCCATGACCCGCTCGGGGGTCAACTCCAGGTGCACGGCGACCTCTTCGGCCGTGGGCTCGTACCCCCGCTCCTGGAGCATGCGGCGCTGCACCCGGACGACGCGGTTGATGAGCTCCACGACGTGGACGGGCACGCGGATGGTGCGGGCCTGGTCGGCGAGGGCCCGGGACATCGCCTGCCGGATCCACCAGGTGGCGTACGTGGAGAACTTGTACCCGCGGGCGTAGTCGAACTTCTCGACGGCCCGGATGAGCCCGAGGTTCCCCTCCTGCACGAGGTCGAGCATGGTGAGCCCGCGGCCCACGTACCGCTTCGCGACGGAGACCACGAGGCGCAGGTTCGACTCGATGAGCCGGCGCTTGGCCATCCGGCCCATGACGACGAGCTTGTCGAGGTCGACGGCGAGCTGGGAGTCCAGGTCGGGGGTGCTGCCGAGCTTCTCCTCGGCGAACAGGCCGGCTTCTACGCGCCTCGCGAGGTCGACCTCCTCGGCGGCGGTGAGCAGCGGGATCCTGCCTATCTCGCGCAGGTACTGGCGGAACAGGTCGGCGGACGGCCCCGCTCCGCCTCCGCCGTCCGCGCTGCTGCGCCTGCGCTGCGCCGGTACGGGCTGCTCGATCAGCTCCAGTACCTCGGGCCCGGGTTCGGCATCGGAATCGGGCTCGGGCTCTTCGTCCACGGCTTCGACCTCCGAGGACTCGCTCTCGTTCACGGTCAGGGTCCGGGTCTGCACGGGGGCGACCTCCAGGGCTCCGAGGACGGGGGCACCGCACCTCAGTGTGGGGTACGACACATCGCGGCCACGAGGGGCGTGCGAGCACTTTCTGAGTCCGGCGCGTGACCGATGGTTACCCCCCTGCGGGAATCCCGATGCGGACCGGACGCATGTCCGAGAAGATCGGCTCCATGTCTTCGTACGAAACCCACGTCACGGTGCGCTGCCCGGACGCGGAGTCGCTGGCCCGGCTCGACGCGTGGGCCGGGGCGCGGGAGTTGAAGGTGACGCACATCGTGCTGGCCCGTGGCCGGATGGTGTCGCAGCCGATGCTGACCCTGCGGGACCGGACGGGGCACGAGCGGCTGGTGCCGGAGCTGCGGGCGGCGGGCTTCGACCCGGTCCGCGTCAAGGTGGAGACGGTCCCCTGGACCACGGACCGCCCGGGCCCGGGCGGCGGCTACTTCGAGCACCACCTGAAGCTGCGGCTGCCGGCCGCCTACGACCACGCGGCGCTGGAGTCCCTGGTGGTCCCGCACGGGGCCCACCTGTCGTGGAACGCCCGCCGGGTCCTGGCCGGAGGCGCGGCGCACGAGCGGTTCGTGACCCAGCGGTGGCGGGGGACGGCGGCGGGGGCGGGGGCGGCGTGCGATGCGCTGATCGCTGCGCTCGGCTCGGCGGGGTTCGAAGTCCGCTCGGAGGAGCGGGAGTTCGTGCTGTACGACAGTGACCTGTCGGTGGACGACGGGTGGATCGAGGAGGGGACGCCCCGATGAGTTCGTGGTCGGAGTTCGGGCTGCGGAGCACGCACCTGCCGCAGGAGCCGCTGGACGAGACGACACGGGCCGCGCGGCACCTGCCGCTGACGCTGCGGCCGGTGGCCGGTGCCGACGTGCGCCAGCGGGCGGTCTTCGACCCGTCGCTGCGCCACCACTTCCAGGCCTACCGGGCCGGCGACCCGGTCTTCGACGACCCGGATCGGACGGTCGCCTGGGCCCGGGCGCGGCGGGCCGCGATGGACGCCGTGCTGGTGGCCCTCGCCGGATCCCCGTGGGTGGACTCCCTCGTGCTGCGCGGGAGCGTGCTGCTCGCGGACCGGTTCGGGGAGGCGTCGCGGGAGCCGGGTGACCTGGACTTCGTCGTGGTGCCGTCGACGTGGGCGATGGAGGGCGCGCGGACGCGGGCCATGCTGGACGGGATCGCCGCGGCGGCCGACGGGCAGGCCGGGATCAAGGCGTCGGGGGCGGTGTGCGAGGACATCTGGACGTACGACCGGGTGCCGGGACGCCGAATGGTCCTGCCGTGGTCCGTTCCGGGCCTGCCGGCCGGGCAGGTGCAGATGGACTTCGTCTTCAACGAGAAGCTCGCCGAGCCGCCGGAGCCGGTCGAGCTCTCCTGCGGGGCGACGGTGCTGGCGGCCACACCCGCGCTGTCCCTGGCGTGGAAGGTGCTGTGGCTGGTCAGCGACCGTCATCCCCAGGGCAAGGACCTGTACGACGCGGTGCTGCTGGCCGAGCGGTACGCGCTGCCGAACGCCCTGGTGCAGGAGGTGTTCCGGGAGGCGGGGGAATGGCCGTACCCGAACAACGAACTGACGCTGGCGCACATCGCGCACCTCGCCCCGGACGGCTACGTCGGCGCCGAGTGGGAGCACTTCGAGGCGGAGTACCCGCACCTGGCCGGGCCGGGTGAGGAGGCGTTCATCGCGCGCCTGGTCGAGGCCCTGCGGCCGACCTTCGCCGAGTAGCCCTAGGCCGGCTCGACGCGGACCGCGCACACCTTGAACTCCGGCATCCGGGACGTGGGGTCCAGCGCCGGGTTGGTGAGGGTGTTGGCGCGGCCCTCGCCCGGCCAGTGGAACGGCATGAAGACCGTGTCCGCGCGGATGGCGTCGGTGATCCGGGCCGGGGCCACCGCGCGGCCGCGGCGGGAGACGACCGCCAGCGGGGCGCCCTCGACGGCGCCGAGGCGGGCGGCGAGGCGGGGGTGGAGCTCCACGAAGGGGCCGGGGGCGGCCGCGTTGAGCTCGTCCACCCGGCGGGTCTGGGCCCCCGACTGGTACTGGGCGACCACGCGGCCGGTGGTCAGGAGCAGCGGGTAGTCGGCGTCGGGGACTTCCGCGGCCTCGCGGTGGGAGACGGGGACGAATCGGGCCCGGCCGTCGTCGGTGGCGAAGCGGTCCAGGAAGAGGCGGGGCGCGCCCGCAGTGCCCTCCGGGCAGGGCCAGAAGACGCCCTGCTCGGCTTCGATGCGGGCGTAGCTGATGCCCGAGTAGTCCGCCGGGCCGCCGGCCGAGGCGCGGCGCAGTTCGTCGAAGACCTCCTCGGGGGCGGTCGGGAAGCCCTTGTCCACGCCCAGCCGGGCGGCGAGCTCGTGCAGCACGTACAGGTCGGTGCGGACTCCCGGCGGCGGGGTCAGGGCGCGGCGCCGGAGCAGGACGCGGCCCTCCAGGTTCGTGGTGGTGCCTGTCTCCTCCGCCCACTGGGTGACCGGGAGGACCACGTCCGCGAGGGCGGCCGTCTCGGAGAGGACCACGTCGGCGACCGCGAGGAAGTCGAGGGAGCGGATGCGGTCCTCGATGTGGGCGGCGCGGGGGGCCGACACCACGGGGTTGGAGCCCATGAGGAGGAGCGCCTTCACGTCCGTGCCGAGGGCGTCGAGGAGTTCGTAGGCGCTGCGGCCCGGGCCGGGGAGGTCTGCGGGGTCGATGCCCCACACCCCGGCGACGTGCTCGCGGGCCGCCGGGTCGGTGAGCTTGCGGTAGCCGGGGAGCTGGTCGGCCTTCTGGCCGTGCTCGCGGCCGCCCTGGCCGTTGCCCTGGCCGGTGAGGCAGCCGTAGCCGGAGAGCGGGCGGCCGGCCCGGCCGGTGGCCAGGCACAGGTTGATCCACGCGCCGACGGTGTCGGTGCCCTTCGACTGCTGCTCGGGGCCGCGGGCGGTCAGCACCATGGCGGATTCCGGGGCGCAGAACATCGCCACCGCCTCGCGGAGCCTGGGCACCGGCACGCCCGTGATGCGTTCGACCAGCTCGGGCCAGTGCGCCATCGCGGCCGCCCGGGCCTCCTCCCAGCCGCTGGTCCGCTCGGCGATGAACTCCTCGTCCGTGCGCCCCTCCGCCACCACGAGGTGCAGCAGGCCCAGGGCGAGGGCGAGGTCGGTACCGGGGCGGGGGGCCAGGTGCAGGTCGGCCTGCTCGGCGGTGCGCGTACGGCGGGGGTCGATGACGATCAGCGTGCCGCCGTTGGCCTTGAGTTCGGTGAGGTAGCGCAGGGCGGGCGGCATGGTCTCGGCCAGGTTGGAGCCGACGAGGATCACGCAGCCGGTGCGGGGGATGTCCTCCAGCGGGAAGGGCAGCCCCCGGTCGAGCCCGAAGGCGCGCTGGTGCGCGGCGGCCGCCGAGGACATGCAGAAGCGGCCGTTGTAGTCGATCTGCGAGGTGCGCAGGGCCACGCGGGCGAACTTGCCGAGCGCGTACGCCTTCTCGTTGGTGAGCCCGCCGCCGCCGAAGACCCCGACGGCGTCCGGCCCGTACGCCCGGCCCGTGCGGGTGAGGCCCTCGGCGACGCGGTCGAGGGCCTCCCCCCAGGTGGCCGGCTCCAGCCGCCCTGCGTGGGTGCGGACGAGCGGCTGGGTCAGGCGCACCCGGGAGGAGAGCACGGCGGGGGCGGTACGGCCCTTGCCGCAGAGCGCGCCCCGGTTGACCGGAAAGTCCGCCCGCTCCTCGACCACCACACCAGCCCCGCCCGGCCCAGGGCGGAGGTTCATGCCGCACTGCAGCGCGCAGTACGGACAGTGCGTGGCGGTGACGGAGTCCGAGGTGTGCATACGGCCCAGCGTGAGTCGCCGGTGTTACGAGCACCGCCGCCCCGCGTTACGAGTCCGGGTGCGACGCCTCAGCGCCGGCCACCGGCTCCGGTGAGGCCCGAAGCCGAGGCCGCCGGCCCCGCGGGGGTCGGGTGTGCGGTGGGGCGTCCCGGCAGGCCCCGGCGGCACCTCGCGTGCGGGCCGCTGCGCGGGGCCTTCCCCCACCCCGCCCCTTCCCGGCGTACCGAATATGCGACTCCGCCGCGTGGGGGGCTCCGCCCCCAGACCCCCGGTCCTCAAACGCCGGCGAGGCTCACTGGCCGGTCAGGTACTTCACGGTCAGGCCGGCCGTCCAGCCGCCGTCCACCGCGAGCTCCGCGCCCGTCATGTACCCGGCCGCGTCCGAGAGGAGGAAGGCGATCGCGGCGGCGATCTCCTCGGGGACGCCGACCCGGCCCAGCGGGGCGCCCGGGTAGTTGCCCTCGCCGGCCTGGATGCCGATCGGCGCCGTCATCGGGGTCAGCGTCATACCGGGGTGCACGGAGTTGACGCGGATCTTCGCCTCTGCGAGCTCGACCGCGCCGATCTTCGACAGGCCGCGCACACCCCACTTGGAGGCCCCGTACCCGGCGGTGAGCGCGAGACCGGTCAGTCCGGCGGCGGAGGATATGTTGACGATGGAGCCGCCCCCGCCCGCACGCAGCAGCGGGATCGCGGCCTTGATGCCGATGAACACGCCGACCAGGTTGATCTCGATGACCTGGCGGAAGTGCTCGACGCTCTCGTGCTCCAGGAACTGGCCGCTGGATATCCCGGCGTTGTTGACGAGCCCGTCGATCCGGCCGAACTCGGCGACCGCGTACTCCAGCGCCGCCGCCCAGTCCGCCTCGCTCGTCACGTCGTGCCGGATGAAGCGCGCCGCGTCGCCGAGCTTGGCGGCCGTCTCGGCGCCCTCCGCCTCCAGGACGTCGGTGATCAGCACCCGGCCGCCGCCGTCCACGACGGCCTGCGCCGCCGCGGCGCCGAGGCCACGGGCTCCACCGGTGATGACGACGACCTTGCCGCTCAGATCCACAACAGCCACGGTTCCACACCTCTGCTCGTACAGACAGATCGGTATATGACTAATCGGCATAGCCGACATCGCCGTCAGTCTGCCAGAGCGGCCAGGGCCCGCGACACCCCCGGCTCCTTCGGCCCCAGGAACCGCGGCTCGGGCTTGAAGACCGCGTCCAGCGCCGCCTTGCCGGCCGCGAACACCTCGCGGGTCCCGCCGTAGTACCAGGTGGCGTCGTGCTCGTCGTCGACCCCGACCCCGTACGACTCGACACCCGCGGCCTGACACAGGGCCACGGCCCTGCGTATGTGGAAGCCCTGGCTGATCAGCACGGCCCGGTCGACCCCGAAGATCCGCTTGGCCCGCACGCACGAGTCCCAGGTGTCGAAGCCCGCGAAATCGCTGACGATCCGGTCGCCCGGCACCCCCTGCCCGGTGAGGTACGTGCGCATCGCGTTCGGCTCGTCGTACTCGGTGCGGCTGTTGTCCCCGGTGACCAGGACGACCTTGACCTTGCCGGACCGGTACAACTCGGCGGCGGCGTCGAGCCGGTTGGCCAGATAGGGCGTCGGTCTGCCGTTCCACAGGCCGGCCCCGAAGACCACGGCCACCTCACCGGCCGGCGCCTGCGCCGTCGTCCCCAGCCGGTCGGCGGCCGCCGCGTGCGTCCACGCCGACGGCAGCAGCGCCAGTACGCACCCCGCCATCACCACCCGCACGGCCCGCCGCCGCGCCCGCACCCCCCGCAGCACCCTCGGCACCCTCGGCACCCTCGGCCGCCGGCCCGCCACCGCCGTAGCCCAGCTCTTGATCCCCATGACCACTCCCCCGCACATCCCACGTCTCACCACGCACGCCTCACGCGCCGTTCGCACAGATTGACGATCACCCCCCGGCCGCCAGTTCCGCCGACGCCGCCTTTCACTCGTACGAATGACCGGGTGAGCAGGCGGAAAACACCCGTCACCCCGGCGCAACGCATCGGCAACCTGCGGCGCGCAGGATCGGTCCATGACGGAGCCGGTGCACCCTCCCGCCATCCCGCCCCTCCCCTTCGGCAGCACGGCCGAGCTGCTGACCCGGATAACCGACCAGCTCGGCACGCAGCTCAGCGGGCTGCGGCCGCCCCGCGCCCGCCCCCACGGAGACCGCCCATGCAGCAGCCCACCCTCGTCGCCGTGGCCCACGGCAGCCGTGACCCGCGCGCCCTGCACACCGCCCTCGCCCTCCTCGACCGGGTCCGCGAGCTCCGGCCCCGCCTCGACGTCCGGCTCGGGCACATCGAGCTGAGCCGGCCGCTGCTCGACGACACCCTGAGCGAGGCGTCCGGCGCGGCGGTGCTCGTACCGCTGCTGCTGGGCCGCGGCTACCACGTGAAGCGGGACCTGCCCGCGGCCGTCGCCCGCGCCACGCACCTGCGCACCCGCGTCGCCGCACCCCTCGGCCCGCACCCGCTGCTCGTGGAGGCCCTGTACGAACGCCTCGTGGAGGCCGGCTGGACCCCGGCCGCCGGCGCGGCCGTCGTGCTCGCCGCGGCCGGCTCCCGCGACCCCGACTCGGCCGCCGACACCCGCCGCACCGCCGCCCTGCTGTCCGAACGCCTCGGCGGCGCGCCGGTGGTACCCGCCTACGCCTCGGCCGCCGCGCCCACCGTGCCCGACGCGGTCCGGGCCCTGGCGGCCCGTGGCCACCACCGAGTCGCCGTTGCCTCGTACTTCGCCGCGCCCGGCCGGTTCGCCGCCCAGTGCGCATCGGCCGCCCCCGACCTGGCCGCCGCCCCCCTCGGCGACCACCCGGCCCTCGCCCGGCTGCTGCTCCACCGCTACGACGAGGCCCTCGCCCAGCCCGCGAGCCCCCTTCGGCCGGAACTCGTCTCCGCCTGATCCCGGTTTGTCGGAGGTTCCGGTTACCGTCAATTCATGGAAGGCACCGCGCACGCCCCCGCAGACGACCTCGACGACCTCTACGACGCCTCCGCCACCGAACGCTGGGCCGCCGAGCCCGACAAGCGGCCCGGCCGGACCGCCTTCCAGCGCGACCGGGCGCGCGTCCTGCACTCCGCCGCGCTGCGCCGGCTCGCCGGAAAGACCCAGGTGGTCACCCCCGGCAGCCGTTCGTACGACTGGGACGCCAGTCCCCGTACCCGCCTGACGCACTCGCTGGAGTGCGCCCAGGTCGGCCGGGAGCTGGGCGCCGCGCTCGGCTGCGATCCCGATCTGGTCGAGGCCGCCTGCCTCTCCCACGACATGGGGCACCCGCCGTTCGGCCACAACGGCGAGGAGGCGCTGAACGAATTCGCCAAGGACTGCGGCGGTTTCGAGGGCAACGCCCAGTCGCTGCGGCTGCTGACCAGACTGGAGCCGAAGCGGTTCGTGCCCGACCCGCGAAGCGGGGAGCTGGTGAGCGTCGGCCTCAACCTCACCCGGGCCTGCCTGGACGCCGCCACCAAGTACCCGTGGGCCCGCGGCGGGCACCCCACCGACCCCGACTCGGTGAAGTTCGGCGCGTACGAGGACGACCTGCCGGTCTTCGAGTGGCTGCGCCGCGGCGCTCCCGCGGACCGCAAGTGCTTCGAGGCGCAGGTCATGGACTGGGCGGACGATGTCGCGTACTCCGTCCACGACTTCGAGGACGGCCTGCACGCCGGCCACCTCGACCCCAACCTGCTCTTCGCCGAGCCCGAGCGCGCCGCGATCTGGCGGGTGGCCATCGGCCGCTACGTCCCCGCCGACACGGCGCCCGAGGAGCTGCGCGAGGCCCTCGACCGGCTGATGGAGCAGGAGTGGTGGCCGCACGGGTACGACGGTTCGGCCGTGGCCCAGGCCCGGCTGAAGGACGCCACGAGCCAGCTGATCGGGCGGTTCTGCCTGGCGGCCGAGGGGGCGACGCGGGAGGCGTACGGCAGCGGCCGGCTGACCCGGTACGGCGCGGAGCTGGTGGTGCCCCGGGCCGCGCGCAACGAGTGCGCGGTGCTGAAGGCGGTCGCCGACCTGTACGTGATGCAGCGCGACGAGCAGGAGCGGATCCGCGCCGACCAGCGCATCGTCCTGGCCGAACTCGCGGAGGCGCTCCAGGCCCGCGCGCCCGAGGGGCTGGACCCCCAGTTCCGGGCGATCTTCGACGCGGCGCCGGACGAGAAGGCCAGGAAGCGGGCGGTCATCGACCAGATCGCGTGTCTCACCGACGCATCCGCCCGTTCGCTGCACGCCCGTCTCACCCAGCGCACGCGACGCGCCGAAGGGTGAGTTGATCGGGCCACTCCCCCTTCACGCGGCAGGCTCAGTGCGGGACGCTCGCATGTGGTCGCATGTGGCGGTGAGGTTATGAGGAGGCATCAGGTGGTCGACGCACACCGGACATTCGTCATCGTCGGCGCTGGGCTCGCCGGAGCGAAAGCAGCCGAGACGCTGAGGTCCGAGGGGTTCACGGGGCGGGTGATCCTGATCGGCGACGAGCGCGACCATCCCTACGAGCGTCCCCCGCTGTCCAAGGGCTACCTGACGGGCAAGGAGGAGCGCGAGAGCGTCTTCGTCCACGAGCCGTCCTGGTACGCGGCCTCCGACATCGAGCTGCACCTCGGCCAGCCCGCCGTCCACCTCGACCGCGAGGCCAGGAAGGTGGTCCTCGGCGACGGCACGGCACTGCACTACGACAAGCTGCTGCTGGCCACCGGGGCCGAGCCGCGCCGCCTCGACATCCCGGGCACGGGCCTGGCCGGGGTGCACCACCTGCGCCGGCTCGCCCACGCGGAACGGCTGAAGGGCGTACTGGCCACCCTCGGCCGGGACAACGGCCACCTGCTGATCGCGGGCGCCGGCTGGATCGGTCTGGAGGTCGCCGCAGCGGCCCGCGGGTACGGCGCCGAGGTGACCGTGATCGAGCCGGAGGCGACCCCGCTGTACGCGGTGCTCGGCCCGGAGATCGGCCGGCTCTTCGGGGACCTGCACACCGACCACGGGGTGCGCTTCCACTTCGGGGCCCGGCTCACCGAGATCGTCGGCCACGACGGCATGGTGCTGGCGGCCCGTACGGACGACGGGGAGGAGCACCCGGCGCACGCGGTGCTCGCCGCGATCGGGGCGGCGCCGCGGACCGCGCTCGCCGAGACCTCCGGGCTGGCCCTGGTCGACCGGGAGCACGGCGGCGGGATCGCCGTGGACGCCTCGCTGCGCACCTCGGACCCGGACGTCTACGCGGTCGGGGACGTGGCGGCCGCGCACCATCCGGTGCTCGGGACCCGGCTGCGGGTGGAGCACTGGGCGAACGCCCTCAACGGCGGTCCGGCGGCCGCGCGGGCGATGCTGGGCCAGGACGTCGAGTACGACCGGGTGCCGTACTTCTTCTCCGACCAGTACGACGTGGGTCTGGAGTACTCGGGCTACGCGCCGCCCGGCGGCTACGACCAGGTGCTGATCCGGGGCGACGCGGGCAAGCGCGAGTTCATCGCCTTCTGGCTCTCGGACGGGCGGGTGCTGGCCGGGATGAACGTGAATGTGTGGGATGTCACCGAGCACATCCAGGCCCTGATCAGGTCAAAGGCCCGGGTGGACCGCGAGGCCCTCGCGGACCCGTCCGTTCCGCTTGAGTCGCTGATCCCGGCCTAGACGACCCCGAGGGGGCCTGACGGGTTTGTCGGTGTCCGGCCGTAGACTTCACGGGTGGCAGGACGGATCAATGACGACGACGTGAAGGCGGTACGGGACGCGGTCCCGATCGACGCCGTGGTCTCCGACTACCTCCAGCTGCGCAACGCGGGCGGCGGCAACCTCAAGGGCCTCTGCCCCTTCCACGACGAGAAGTCCCCGTCCTTCCAGGTCAGCCCCAGCAAGGGCCTCTACCACTGCTTCGGCTGCCAGGCCGGCGGGGACACCCTCGACTTCATCATGAAGATCGACCACCTCTCCTTCTCGGAGGCGGTCGAGCGGCTCGCCGGCCAGGCGGGCATCACCCTGCGCTACGAGGAGGGCGGTTACACCGCCGGCACCAGCGGCCGCGGCGAGCGCATCCGGCTCGTCGAGGCGCACAAGGCCGCCGCGCAGTTCTACGTGGACCAGCTGGGCAGCCCCGAGGCGGAGATCGGCCGCCGCTTCCTGGCGGAGCGCGGCTTCGACCAGGCCGCGGCCGCGCACTTCAGCGTGGGCTACAGCCCGGCCGGCTGGGACCACCTGACCCGCTTCCTGCGCGGCAAGGGCTTCACCGACAAGGAGCTGATCACCTCCGGGCTCGCCCAGGACAGCCGCAGCGGCAAGCCCATCGACCGCTTCCGCGGCCGGCTGATGTGGCCGATCCGCGACATCAGCGGCGAGGTGGTCGGCTTCGGCGCGCGGAAGCTGCGCGACGACGACAACGGCCCCAAGTACCTGAACACCCCCGAGACGGCGATCTACAAGAAGTCCCAGGTCCTCTACGGCATCGACCTCGCCAAGAAGGAGATCGCGAAGGGCTCGCGGGCCGTGGTGGTCGAGGGCTACACGGACGTGATGGCCTGCCACCTGGCCGGCGTCACGACCGCGATCGCGACGTGCGGCACGGCCTTCGGCGGGGACCACATCAAGATCCTGCGCCGCCTGCTGATGGACAACGCGACCGCCGAGGTGATCTTCACCTTCGACGGCGACGCGGCCGGCCAGAAGGCCGCGCTGCGGGCCTTCGAGGACGACCAGAAGTTCGCCGCGGAGACCTCGATCGCGATCACGCCGGGTGGTATGGACCCCTGCGACCTGCGGCTCGCGCAGGGGGACGCGGCGGTGGCCTCGCTGGTGGAATCCCGTACTCCGCTGTTCGAGTTCGCGCTGCGGCACATCGTCGCCCGGCACAACCTGGAGAACCCGGCGGGGCGCGCGGCCGCCCTGGACGAGGCGGCTCCGGTCGTCGCCAACATCAAGAACATCGCGATCCAGCACGAGTCGGCGGTCCAGCTGGCGGGCATGCTGGGCATCCGCGACGAGCAGTTCGTGGTCAAGCGGGTCGCGCAGCTGGCGCGGTGGGCGCGGGAGCGCGGCGGCCAGCCCCAGCAGGGCGGCGGCCGGAACCGCGGCCCGGCGTACGAGACCGCCGCGGCGCCCGCTCCCGCCCAGCCGGCGGCCGGGGGCCCCGCGCTGAACCTGCGCAGCCCGGCCCACCGCACCGAGCGCGAGCTGCTGAAGCTGGCGCTGCAGCGCCCGGCCCTGGTCTCCCCGGCCTTCGACGCCTACGGGATCGACGAGTTCACCGCCCCGCCCTACGCGGCCGTGCGCCAGGCCATCCAGGACGCGGGCGGCGCCTCGCTGGGCGCCGATGACTACCTGGCCCGGGTCCGTGAGGCCGCGCCGAACGACACCGTGCGCGCGCTGGTCACCGAGCTCGCGGTCGAGGCCATCCACGCGAAGACGGTGGACGAGATGTACGCGGGGGTCCAACTGGTCCAGGTACGGCTGCGCGCCGTGGACCGCCGGGTGCACGAGATCCAGGGCACGCTGTCCCGGCTGGGCGCGCAGGCGCCGCCGGAGCAACTGGCCGCCGTACAGGAGGAGCTGTGGGTGCTCCAGCAGTACGGGCAGCGCCTGCGCAACCGGGGAGCCGAGGGGCTGTAGCCCCGGTCATTACAGCCCGCCCGACGCTTGAGCCCCGGGGTCCGGGGCGGACCCCCAGGTCTTTCCGGCCGGTCCGCACCCTCCAGCCCGTCCGGCGTTTGAGGACCGGGGCCGG
The DNA here is from genome assembly GCF_040684275.1 of Streptomyces sp. NPDC091371. NCBI lineage: Bacteria > Bacillati > Actinomycetota > Actinomycetes > Kitasatosporales > Streptomycetaceae > Streptomyces > Streptomyces sp. NPDC091371. The sequence continues at coordinate 7,632 of NZ_JBFBFP010000020.1, read as the reverse complement.
GCAGAGCCCGGTTGAGGGAAGGGGCGGGGTGGGGGAAGGCCCCGCGCAGCGGCCCGAGTGGCAGGGGCCGCCGAGGTCGGGCGCGCGCCGGGGTACCTCCTCGGGCTCCGAACGTTTCCAGGGGTCGAAGGGCCGAGGGTGGCCCAGTTCGGAGCCCTGCGGGGGCACCCCGCCGCGCACCCAACCACGGCGGGGGTGGTGTGGGCCGCGGGCGGAGACCCCCTAGCGGCGCAGCCAGTCGCCGCTCGGTATCTCGGTGCCCGAGTCCGCTAGGCGGAGGGCCAGCAAGGGGGCCGCCAGGTAGACCCAGGCGCGGACCGGGGTGCCGTCGGGGCGCACGGCCTCGCAGTCGATGCGGTCGTACACGTTCCCCGGGCGGCCCGGGCCCCGGTACTCCTCCAGCAGGTCCAGCGCGGCCAGCAGTTGCCCGTACGCGTCCGGTGTGGCGGTGATCAGCTCCCCGGTGATCTCCGAGCCGGGGCGGTGGACGGCGTACGGGTAGCCGGGGCCGTCGTAGAGCGCCGCGTCCGGGAGGCTGGCGGGCTCCTCCGAGACGGTGCGTCCGCGCAGGAACAGGTCGTGGTTGACCTCCCCCGGCCGCAGGGTCCCGTAGACGAAGAACGGGAGCTGGACGACCGATGTCACGGGGCCCTCCTTCGGGTATGGCGCGGCCGGGCCGAAAGTCCCGAGTTTCCCGGGTCACTCCACCGTACGCACCGCTGTTACACAACCTCCCGGTGCCCGTGACCCCCGCCGTCTAGCGTCGGCTCGTCCCTTCCCCTCCCACGGTTCTGCCCCTCATGACACCTTCGCCCCGAAGCCTCCTCGCCACCGTGCTGTGCGCCTGCGCGCTCGCCGCCGGCGGCTGCGCCGCGCCCGGCGGGCTCGGTGCGGCTTCGCCCGCGCCGCCCGTGTCGATGCAGCCGCGCCCCGAACCGCTCTGGCCGGCCTGGACCGCCGCCCCCGGCGCGTCGGTGGGCAGGCGGGAGCCGCCGCCGAGGCCGCTCAAGAACGCCCCCGTGCTGGGCCCGTCCGGGCTGCGCGGGGTGGAGCCCGGGGAGGTCGCCCGCGCCGACCCCCGCATGAAGCCGTACGTCGGCTCGGGCACCTCCCTCCGGGCGCCGGGCCGGGCCGGGCTGCGCCCGCCGGTCTACAAGGACCTGACCGGCGACGGGAATCCCGATCTCGTCGTCGCCGCCGACATGGCCACCGGCCGTTCGGCGCTGAGCGTCTACGCGGTGGCGGACGGAAAGATCGTGTCCGTGCTCTTCACCATCGGCCGGCAGCTGACGGCCGAGGCCATCGGCTCCGACCTGCTCGTCCGGACCGCCGCCGACGACGGCTCCGAGCAGGCCGTCCGCTACCACTGGGACGGCGACCGGATGACGGTGGTCAACGACGAACGGACCTTCCGCACGCCCGACTCCGAGTGCGCCCCCGGATCTCCGGCACCAGACGGACGGAGCGCCCGGTGAGGGGCGCCCTGGTCCGCTGCCGGCGGCTGGTGCGGGCGCTCGGCCTGCGCTGGAAGATCTCCGTGCTGCTCGCCGTCGGCTGCTCCCTCGTCGCGGTCGCCATCGGGCTGCTCATCCACGAGGCGCGGACCCGCCAGATCGGCGACGCGGCGCGGGCGAGCGCCACCGCCCAGCTGATCAGCGTACGGAAGCTGTACGAGCTCACCGGCCGGCTCGACTTCGACAAGGGCGGCGACGGCGACGGCCGGATCGACTCGCCGAACCTGCCGCATCCGCTGCGGGCCGCGGCCCTCGCCGGGGAGCGCAGCACCTACCTCGACCTGTCCGGCCCGGAACCGGCCGTGTGGGCCGCCCGGCCGATCGGCGGGGAACACGTGCTCTCCGTACGGCAGTCGCTGGCGGACGAGCGCGCCGAGCTCGCCGACCTGGACGCGCAGCTCGTGGCGTACGGGGCCCTGATCGTGGCTCTCGCGGCGACCGGCGGGGCGCTGCTCGCCAGCCGTCTGAGCCGGGAGCTGCGGACGGCGGCGGAGACGGCCCGCCGGATCAGCGCGGGTGAGCTGGACGCGCGGATCGGGCCGCCGGGGCTGCCGGGGAGCCGCGACGAGGTCGCGGAGCTGTCCTCGGCGGTCGACACGATGGCGGCCAGCCTCCAGCAGCGGCTGGAGGCCGAGCAGCGGTTCACCGCGGACGTGGCGCACGAGTTGCGGACCCCGCTGACGGGCTTGCACACGGCGGCCGAGCTGCTGCCCGCGGGGCGGCCGACGGAGCTGGTCCGGGACCGGGTTTCGGCGTTGCGGACGCTGACCGAGGACCTGCTGGAGGTGGCCCGGCTCGACGCGAACCGGGAGGAGCCGCAGCTGGAGGCGCACCGGCTGGGCCCGCTGGTGGAGTCGGTCACGCGGCGCTCGGGGGTGCCCGCGCTGGTCGTCGGCGCGGCGGAGGAGGCGTACGTGCGCACCGACGTGCGGCGCCTGGAGCGCATCCTGACGAACCTGCTGGCCAACGCCCGGCGGCACGGCGGGGGTCCGGTGACGGTGACGGTGTCGGGGACGACGGTGACGGTCCGGGACCGGGGGCCCGGTTTCCCGGAGCGGGTGCTGCGCGAGGGCCCGCAGCGGTTCCTGACGGGCGCGGCCGAACGCGGCCAGGGCACGGGGCTGGGCCTGACCATCGCGCTCGGCCAGGCGCAGGTGATCGGCGCCCGGGTGACCCTCGCGAACGGGGAGCCCTCGGGCGCCGTGGCCGCGGTGATGCTGCCGGCGGCCTGAGCGGCGGGCACCGTGCCGCAGGGGTGTCCGGGTCCGGCGCTCCCGTGTTTCCCCCGGTCCTCGGCGGGGATGCGGGGCCGGCGGATTCCCCTGCCCTCACCCGGACGGGGTGGGGACACACGGATGGCCGCGCCGACCCCTCTGACGTGCGCGAACGCGGGGCCGCAGGGCGAGCCGGGCACTATCTGACGAGACATCAGCAGGCGCTGAGCGGGAGGGCCGGGTTACCTCGGAAACACGACCCCGTGTCTCCAGGAGAACCCCATGCGCCGACGTACCGCACACGCGCTGACCGCGACCGCGCTGACCGCCGCCGCGTTCACCGGCCCGGTGGCGGGTGCGGTCGCGGCCGCGGACCTCGGCCTCGTGGGCTTCGCGCCCGGGGACTTCGCCCCGCTGGAGGTGTGGCCCAAGTCCGCCGCCGGCGGCGCCACGGTCACCGTGAACACCACCGCCTGCGGTCCCGGCAGCCATGCCGAGGGCGATGCGACGACGGTCGGCGGCGGCCGCTTCAAGCTGGTCCCCACCACCCACAAGGAGGTGGTCGTGGGGCAGTTCCAGGTCGCCCGCGGCACCCGCCCGGGGACCTACGACATCGGAGTGACCTGCGCGAACGGCAAGTTCGCCACGGGCGACCTGGCCGTCACCGAACGCGGCCCCCAGGGCCACGTCCACACCGGGGTGGGCGGTGGCACGACCACCACCACCGACCCCGCCAAGATCGCGGCGGGAGCGGCAGTGCTGGCCGCTACCGCCGTCGGCGGTACCTGGCTCCTGCGTCGCCGGGCGAGCGGCACGCGGAGCTGACGGACGCCCACCGCGGCTCCGGCCGCGGTCCGACCGGTACCGTCCCCCGTCGCCCGCCCCGCGAGGTCCCCCCCGTTCGCGGTGCGGGCGACGGCCAGTCACCCGACACGGACGCCTAGGGGGAACACGGATGGGTGGGGCCCACAGGGGTCTGCGGGGCCGCGGCGGCCTCGTCGCGATCGCCGCGTTCGTCGGTATCTGGCTCGTGACCAGCGGCTCGCGCGAGCCGGTCGGACCCCCGCTGCCCTCCCCCGCCGAGGCCCTGACCGCCGCCGGCACCGCGGGCCCGGGCATCGCGCCGCTCCCCGGCTCCCCGCCCCGGCGGATCCGGATCCCCTCCATCCGGGTCGACGCCCCGCTGACCGGGCTCGGCCTGGAGCCGGGCGGCAGCCTCGAAGTGCCCCCGCCCGCCCGGCGCGACCTGGCCGGCTGGTACCGCGAGGGCACCACCCCGGGCGCCGCCGGCACCGCGCTCGTCGCGGGGCACGTGGACGACTCCGCGGGCCCCGGGGTCTTCTACCACCTGGGGGCGCTGCGCCGCGGGGCGTCCATCGAGATCGCGCGCGCGGACGGCCGTACGGCGGTGTTCACGGTCCACGCGGTCGAGGTCTACGACGCCGGGGCCTTCCCCGACGGCCGCGTGTACGGGCCTTCGCCGCGCGCCGAGCTACGGGTGATCACCTGTGGCGGCGGCTTCTCGCCGCGCACGGGGTACCGCGGCAACGTGGTCGTCTTCGCCCACCTGACCGGGACCTACTGACCCGCCCCGGTCAGCCCCACTGCTCGAAGCCGAGCTTGACCACCAGCGCGCCCACCACCGTCAGCAGCACTCCGCGGACGAAGCCGCTGCCCTTCTTGAGTGCCATGCGGGCGCCGATCATTCCGCCGGCCAGGTTGAACACCGCCATCAGTGCGGCCAGCTGCCAGAGCACCATGCCCTGGTAGGCGAACATCGCGAGCGCCCCGGCGTTGGTGCAGCAGTTGACGATCTTGGCGGTGGCCGAGGCGGTGACCAGGTCGAGGTGGAGCAGCGCCGTCAGCGCGAGCACCAGGAAGGTGCCGGTGCCGGGGCCGATGAGGCCGTCGTAGAAGCCGATGCCGAGGCCGGCGAGCCCGATGGCGAGCAGCACCCGCTGCCGGCTGACGGGCGAGGTGGAGGGAGCCGTTCCGAAGGCGGGCCTGAAGAGCACGAAGGCGGCGACGACCACGAGCACCACCATGATCAGCGGGCGGAGCGCCTCCTTGCTGATGCCCCCGGCGAGCGCGGCCCCGCCCATCGAGCCCACCAGCGCGGCCAGGCCGATACGGACGGCGAGCTTCACGTCCACCGGGGCCTTGCGGACGTACGTGACGGCCGCGCCCGCGGTGCCGACGATGGCCACGGCCTTGTTCGTGCCGAGGACGGTGGCGGGGTGGGCGTTCGGCAGGCCGAGGAGCAGGGCGGGCAGGAGCAGCAGGCCGCCGCCGCCCACCACCGCGTCGATCCAGCCGGCCGCCGCGGCGGCCACGCACAGCACGATGATCATGGTTGTTGATATGTCAGGCACGACCCGACCTTATGAAGCTGTCAGGTGCAGGTGCCATCAATCCGTGAAAACTTGCGCAAAGGTTGAGCTTCGCCCCTCCGCGGCCGCCCGGTCCGGGGCCACCGGAGCCGCCGGGTCCAGCGCCGCCGTCAGCAGGCTCGCGGCCAGCACACTGGCCAGCCCCAGCCCGACGGCCAGGCGCCGCTCGGGCCGTACGGAGACCAGGACGGACGGCCTGCGGGGCTTGCGGTGCCGGGCGGCAGGGGCGACGGGTACGGACAGGGTGACGTGGAGCGGGTGGCGCACGGCGCGGCGACCTCTCAGAAGCTGAAGCACTCGGAATGGATACGACCGGTCGGCACCCCGGCCCGCAGCAGCGCGGCCCTGGTCGCGCCGGCCATCCCCGGCGGCCCGCACAGGTACACGTCGTGCTCGGCGAGCTCCGGCACCAGCGCGGCCAGCGCCTGCGGGGCCAGCGGGTCGTAGGCGGCGCCGGACGGCCCGAGCAGGTAGTGCAGCCCGGCCTGCCGCTCGGCGGCGATGGCCTCCAGCTCGGAGCGCAGTACGAGGTGCTCCTCGGCCCCCGCCCGGTAGAGGAGGGTGATGTCCCCGGGGCCGCCGGGCAGGGTCTCGAACAGGGCCCGCATCGGGGTGATGCCGACCCCGCCCGCGATGAGCAGCACCTTGGGCCGGGTCCGCCGGGCGGCGGTGAGCGCGCCGAACGGCCCGGTGGCCAGGACCCGCGTGCCGGGGCGCAGTCGGCGGATCCGCCGGGAGTGGCCGCCGAGCCCCTTGACGGTGATCCGCAGGGTGTCCCCGTGCACCGGCGCGGACAGCGAGAACGGCAGGGCCGTGTGCCACAGCCGCCGCTCCAGGAACCGCCAGCGCAGGAACTGCCCCGGCTCCGCGCGCAGTTCCGCCAGGTGCTCCCCCCGGATCACGACGGAGACCACCCCGGGCCCCTCGGCCCGTACCTCCGCGACCCGCAGCGCGTGCCGCAGGGCCTGGCGACCGGGGACCACCGCCCGGTACCAGACCAGCAGGACGGCGACCACGGTGTGGGCGAGCGCCCAGAACCAGGCGACCGGGGCCAGGTCCGGCCCGGCGATCTGGTGCGCGAAGCCGAGTGCGGCGGCGAGGTACACGAGCAGGTGCACGCCCCGCCAGGTTTCGTGCGACACCCGGCGGCGTACCGGCCGGGCGGAGGTCACGCCGACCGCGGCCAGGAGGACGGTCCCGGCCGCGGCGGCGGCGAGCGCGGGGTAGTCGAGCAGCTCCCGGACGGCGGAGACCACGTCGACTTCCTCGTGCACGGCGTATCCGAGCAGGGCGAACAGCCCGTGCCCGAAGCAGAGCAGCAGTACGTACCGGCCGCCGAGCGCGTGCCAGCGGGCGAGCCGGTCTGCGCCGACCCCGTGCTCGACGGCGGGCACCCGGGCCATCAGGAACAGCAGCACGAGCACCCCGTAGCCGGCGAGCAGCCCGGTCAGGTGCGCGGCGGTCGCAAACAGCGCGTCGGGCCGGGCCGAAGGCCGCACCTGCACCGCCCAGAGCAGGGCCACCACCCCCGCCCCGCCGAGCATCCCGCCCCTGACCCGCGCCACCGCATCTCGCATACGAAGCACGCTAAGGGCCCCGGAGGCGGCGCGGTTGATCCTTAAGGCGGCGTTGAGGGAGGCCTCACCGACCCTTAACCCCCGCGCTGAGGTCGGCGTTCCGTCCGGGTAACAGGGGCGATCCGGCGGGGAAACAGCGGCCGCGCACGCTCATGGCATGACCTCGGAACAGCGTGTGGTGGTGATCGGCGGCGGCCTCGCGGGCCTGCGACTCGCCGCGCGGCTGAACGGTGCGGCGGCGGTGACCGTCCTCGGCGAGGAGAGCCGCGTCCCCTACAACCGGGTGCTGCTCGCCGAGGTCCTCGCGGGCCGGTACGCGCCGGAGGTGACCGCCCTCCCGGCGGTCGGACCGGTGCTGCGGCGCGGGGTCCGCGCGGTCCGCGTCGACCGGGCCGACCGGACCGTCCACTGCGACGACGGCGCGGCGCTGCCGTACGACACCCTCGTACTGGCGACCGGCTCGAACGCCGTGCTCCCGCCGCTGCGGGGGCTGTTCGAGCCGGAGGGCCGGGACCTCCCGGAGGGGGTGCACGCGTTCCGCACGATGGACGACTGCCTGGCCCTCTCGGCGGCCGTGCGCCCCGGGGTGCGGGCGGTGGTGATCGGCGGGGGCCTCCTCGGCGTCTCGGCGGCCCGTGCGCTGGCCGCGCGGGGCGCGCAGGTGGTGCTGGCGCAGCAGGGCGAGCGCCTGATGGAACGCCAGCTGGACGCCGATGCCGCTGCGCTGCTGCACGCCCACCTGAGCGCGCTCGGCGTGGAGATCCACACGGAATGCCGGGTCCGCGGCCTGACGACGTCTGCGGGTCCGCTCCCGGGGCTCCGGCCCGGACCCCGGGGGGGCGGCCACCCCCGCGCCGGCACCCCCCGCCCCCCCGCCGCGGGGGGGGCGGGGGGGGGGGCGGCCCGCGGCGGCGCGGGGGGGCGGCGGCGCGCCGCG
>NZ_JBFBFP010000019.1:0-137381 GCF_040684275.1 Streptomyces sp. NPDC091371 | reverse complement strand
GAAGCCCGGTAACGGGTGAAGCTGACTGGTACTAATAGGCCGAGGGCTTGTCCTCAGTTGCTCGCGTCCACTGTGTTAGTTCTGAAATAACGAACGGCTGTGAATACACCAGCATGTTCTAAATTTCATAGTGTTTCGGTGGTCATAGCGTTAGGGAAACGCCCGGTTACATTCCGAACCCGGAAGCTAAGCCTTTCAGCGCCGATGGTACTGCAGGGGGGACCCTGTGGGAGAGTAGGACGCCGCCGAACAATCATTGTGGGAAAGCCCCGCACCAGCCCTTCAGGGTTCGGTGCGGGGCTTTTCTGCGTTTGGGGGTCCTATTAGGATCCTGGGTTATGGATCAGTACGTGGTGCGAGCCGTACGTGGCGACGAGTGGGCGAAGCTCAAGGAGCTGCGGATTGTCGCGCTCAAGGACCCTGCGGCGCCCGTGGCGTTTCTGGAGAGCGTGGCGGAGGCCGAGGCGCGGTCCGATGAGTTCTGGCAGGAGCGGGCCCAGGGCGCTTCGCACGGGAGGGCGGCGAGGCAGTTCGTTGCCGAAGGGGCCGGCGGTGAGTGGGTCGGGTCCGTGACGGTGCTCGTCGAGGAGGCCGGGACCACGGACATCTTCGGTCAGGAGATCGAGCGGACCCAGGCGCATGTCGTCGGCGTGTTCGTGCGGCCCGAGCAGCGGGGGATCGGGCTGACGGAGCAGTTGTTCTCGGCCGCTGTGGAGTGGGCCTGGTCGCTGGAGGAGCCGGCGCTGGAGGCCGTACGGCTCTTCGTGCACGAGGACAACGCGCGGGCCGAGGCCTTCTATCGGCGGTACGGGTTCAAGGCCAGTGGACAGATCGTGGCTCTGGAGGGGGACGCAGCGGTGAAGAACGAAGTGGAGTACGTGTTGTCGCGGGGGTGACGCAGGGGCTCGTCCGCCGATGAGGTTCCTGGAGTGGTGCGTGCGAGGGGGCGTTGTGGTCGAGGGCATGGATGGGTCGGCCGCGGTGCGGGCCGTGGCCGCGTTCAGGCTGATCTATGCCGAAGCGTTCGCGGAACCTCCGTACAACGAGACCGAGGAGGATGTCGCCGCTGCCTTTCGCCGCTTCCCCGTCCAGGCGGGCAACCGTGGCTTTCGCGCTGTGCCGGCCCGGACCCCGGAGGGCGAGCCGATCGGCATGGCGTACGGCTTCCCGCTGCGGCCCGACACGGTGTGGTGGGACGAGTTGACCGAGCCCGTGCCCGAGGACGTGCGGCGCGAGGACGGGCATCGCACCTTTGGGTTGATGGAGCTCGCCGTGCGCGGACCGTGGCGCGGACGGGGTGTTGCGCGGCGGCTGCACGAGGGGTTGCTCGACGGCATCGGGGCCGAGCGGGTGCTGTTGACGTGATGCTGCTCGGACTGAGCTGACCAGGTGCTCCGCTAGGGCAGGGAGGCTTCCGGCCAGCGGGACCGGGCCTGTTCGCGGCTGCGGCAGAGGGCGAGGAGGGGGAGTGTCTCGTCGTTGAGGAGTTCCGGGAGCTGGGGGATCGGGGCTACGGCTGCCACGTCCTCCAGGACCAGAGAGAGTGGTGGGTCGAGCCGACCGTGGGATGACCGTGCGGCCATGCGGCGGCCGTGCTCGACCACGTGAGCGGCGAGTGCGGTGTGCAAAGGCATCGCACCCGGGTGGGTGCGGGGGTCTTCCAGGGATTCGCCCACCATGTAGAGGGTGCCCCCTTCGGCCACGAACGAAGCCAGCGTGAGGGAATCCGTTCGGTTCGGGTTGCAGGCCTCGCGGATGTGGATCGACGTGAGGGAGGAGAGGGCGCGGGTCGTCAGGTGGAGGGCCTGTTCGCGGCGTTCGGGGTGGGCGGTGAGGGCGCTCTCCAGTTCGCCGGCCGCGCCGGGGGCGGCCTGGGGGTGGGTGCGCAGGATGCGGACGGCGTCCTGGGCGCTGTTTCCCTGGGTCCAGCGGTGGAGCTGTTTGAAGGGGCGCTCGTCGAGGGCGGCTGCCTGCAGCCAGCTGCGCAGGAGGGTTTCCGCGGTGTGGGCGAGTGCGGCGTCGATGCGGGCCTGGGGGCGTACTGGGGCCAGCAGGGCGATCGCGCGGGCGGCGGCGGTGTCGCGGTCGGCGCAGCCCTCGGCCGGGTTCCAGTGCATGCGGGCCGGGGTGTCGCACAGGTGGGAGGGGTCGTAGAGGAGGACCGGGCCGAGTTTGGCGCGCGCGTCCTTGGTGTCCGACCAGAGGGAGGGGGAGGACGTGACGATCAGGGCCGCGCCTTCGGCCGTCGCGATGGCCTGGGCGGCCAGGTGGTGGCGTTCGGCCGGGCCGCCGTAGGCGAGGCGGGGGGTCCGGGCGGTAGCCGCCGGGGCGTAGCCGAAGCCGTAGCGGTAGGCCTCGTCCACGGGCGGCCGGCGGAGCGCTGGTGCGGGGGTGTGGGCCGGGGTGGGCGCGGGGGCCGCTTCCGTGTGCGGGGGCTCGGCGGGGTCCGGGGCGGGCGCGGGCTCCGGGTGGTGCGGGGTGCGGGTGCGGCGGGCCTTGGTACGGGCGATGACGCCCATCGTGAAGATCGTCAGGACCAGCAGGACGAGGAGCTGGCTGATGAACAGGCCCCAGAACAGGCCCCAGCCGGACAGGGCCTCCGGGTTGGTGTCCGGCCAGGCTGCCGGAATGTCGTGGGGCTGCGCTATCAGGGCGCGGACGGCTCCCGGGGTGCGGGTGAAGGTGACCGTGGCCGGCCAGGCGCCCTTGGCGAAGAGGGCGCCGAGGCCGGTGGCCGACCAGACCAGGACGGCGAGGCCGAGGAGGAAGGCCAGGAGGCCGACCAGGACTCCGTCGGGGATTCCGCCGGCCCGGGCCGTGGGCTCCGTACGTCTGGGGTCGGACATGGTCAGGCCACCGTGGTTGCCGAGCCGGTGCCGTTGTTGCGGTGGCGTTCCATGGACAGGGCCCTTTCCTCGGCTTCGAGTTCGGCGGCCAGCAGGTCGTCGGGGAGGGCCGGGGCCGAGGACTCCGTCATGGCGCGGTCGGTGTAGACGAGGGGGCGTTCGGCCTCGGTGATCAGGTGTTTGACCACCTGGACGTTGCCGTTGACGTCCCAGACGGCGATGCCCGGGGTGAGGGTGGGGATGATTTCGACGGCCCAGCGGGGGAGGCCGAGGACGCGGCCGGTGGCGCGGGCCTCGTCCGCTTTCTGGGCGTAGATCGTGCGGGTCGAGGCCATCTTGAGGATGGCCGCGGCCTCGCGGGCGGCCGCGCCGTCGACCACGTCGGAGAGGTGGTGGACGACGGCGACGAAGGACAGGCCGAGGCGGCGGCCGAACTTGAGGAGCCGCTGGAACAGCTGGGCGACGAAGGGGCTGTTGATGATGTGCCAGGCCTCTTCGACGAGGAAGATGCGCTTCTTGCGGTCCGGGCGGATCCAGGTGTGCTCGAGCCAGACGCCGACGATCGCCATGAGGATGGGCATGGCGATGGAGTTGCGGTCGATGTGGGACAGGTCGAAGACGATGAGGGGCGCGTCGAGGTCGATGCCGACGGTGGTGGGGCCGTCGAACATGCCGCGGAGGTCGCCGTCGACGAGGCGGTCGAGGACGAGCGCGACGTCGAGGCCCCAGGCGCGGACATCGTCTATGTCGACGTTCATCGCGAGGGCCGATTCGGCTTCGGGGTGGCGCAGTTGTTCCACGATGTCGGTGAGGACGGGCTGTCGGTCACGGATCGTGTCGACGACGTAGGCGTGGGCGACCTTGAGGGCGAAGCCGGCGCGCTCGTCGAGGCCGTGGCCCATCGCCACTTCGATGATGGTGCGCAGCAGGGCGAGCTGGCCGGTGGTGGTGATGGCCGGGTCGAGGGGGTTGAGGCGGATCCCGGAGTCGTTGGCGGCGATCGGGTCCAGGCGGATGGGGGTTATTCCCAGCTGCTGGGCGATCAGGTTCCACTCGCCTACGCCGTCCTCGCCCTGGGCGTCGAGGACGACGACCTGGCGGTCCTTGAAGCGGAGCTGGCGCAGGACGTAGGTCTTCTCCAGGGCTGACTTGCCGTTGCCGGATTCGCCGAGGACGAGCCAGTGGGGGGCCGGGAGCTGCTGGCCGTAGAGCTGGAAGGGGTCGTAGATGTAGCCCTTGCCGCTGTAGACCTCGCGGCCGATGATGACGCCGGAGTCGCCGAGTCCGGGGGCGGCGGTGGGCAGGTAGACGGCCTGCGCCTGCCCGGTGGAGGTGCGGACGGGCAGGCGCGTGGTTTCGACCTTGCCGAAGAGGAAGCTGGTGAAGGCGTCCGTCAGCGCGGACATGGGATCTCGCATGGGCGGCACTTCCCTCCAGCTAGCGTCGGATGCCGGTGGCGAACGGCAAGGTGTTGACGAAGGCGCGGTGGTGCTCGCGGTCGCACCATTCGAGCTTCAGGTAGGACTTGCCGGCGGAGGCGCGGATGGTGCGCTTGTCGCGGGCGAGGGCTTCGGGTGAACGCGAGGACACCGTGATGTACCCGACGAGGTTGACTCCCGCAGCGCCGCTGGCGAGATCTTCACCCCTCTGGTCGAGCCGTCCGTGGGCGGCGATGTCGCGGGGGTCGACGGTGCGGTTCATCTTGGCGGCGCGGCTGGCGTCGGCCTCGTCGTTCGTCTTCTCCGTGAGCATGCGCTCGATGGCGATCTCGGTGGGCTCCAGGTCCATGGTGACGGCGACGGTGCGGATCACGTCGGGGGTGTGGACGAGGAGCGGGGCGAGGAAGTTCACGCCGACCGGGGTCATGGGCCATTCCTTGACCCAGGCGGTGGCGTGGCACCAGGGGGCGCGGGTCGAGGACTCGCGGGTCTTGGCCTGGAGGTAGGTGGGTTCGACCGCGTCGAGTTCGGCGGGCCAGGCGTTGCGCTTGGTCATGGCCTGGATGTGGTCGATGGGGTGGTCCGGGTCGTACATGGAGTGCACGAGGGAGGAGAGGCGGCCCTGGCCCAGGGGCTGGCGGACGCGGATGTCGGCCTCGGCGAGGCGGGCGCAGATGTCGGTGAGTTCGCGGGCCATGACGATGGCGAGGCCGGAGTCGCGGTCGAGCTTGCGGCCCTTGGGGGAGCCGGCGCGGGCGATGGTGTGGGCCTCGGCGGCGAGTTCGCGCGAGTAGTGCATGCAGGCGACGAGGTAGGCGCGGTGCTGCTCGGAGGAAGTGGACACCATCGACTGGAGCTGGTCGTACGAGTCGCGCAGCCAGCCGGGGGCGTTGGTGTCGCCGCGCTGGGCGACGTCCTTGGCGTGGGCGTCGGGGTCGGCGGGGAGGGTGCGGGCGAGCATCTGGAGGCGGGTGACGAAGCCGTCTCCGTTGGCGACGTGCTTGAGGAGGGTGCCGAAGCGGTCGACGAGGGCTTCCTGGTCCTCGCTGTCGCGCAGGCCGACGCCGGGGCCCTCGATCTCGATGGCGGCGGTGACGGTGCGGCGGTCCGCGTGGAGGAGGACGGCGATCTCGTCGGGGCCGAAGGGGGCGGCGAGCCAGCTGATGCGGCCGATGCCGGGGGGCGGGCCGACCTCGACCTCGCGGCCGTCGGCGGCGCGGGTGCCGGCCTCCATGGCCTTCGAGCGGTAGGTCGTACCGCGGCGGAGGGTGCGCTTGTAGCTGCGGTTGATCTCGAACCACCTGTAGAAGGTGCGGCCGCGGTAGGGGACGTACACGGCGGAGAGCGCGAGCATCGGGAAGCCGGCGAGGCTGACGATGCGCAGGGTGAGGTCGGGGACGAGCAGTCCGCTCATCATGCCGAGGAACGCCCCCGCGATGATCAGGGCGATCTCGCCGGTCTCGCGGTTCTTGCCGACGATCGCGTTCGGCCGGGCCCGGCCGATGAGATACGTGCGGCGGGGCGCGACCGGGTGCAGCTGGTGGGACTGGGTCGTCAACGCCCGTCACCTCCTGTGTTCCTCGTACTCGAACCTGTGCGGGGCGGGGGTGCGGCGGAGGGGACAGATCCGCCGCCGGCTCCGCCGCCGGAGGTGGGGCGGCTGCTGTGGGCGGCCACGCCTCCGGAGATGGGGTTGGCGGGGCGGGGCGTGCCGCCCGCGCCGCCGTCGCCGCCGCGGTGGGCGCCGCGGCTGCTGTGGGTCTTGATGCCCTGGGAGACGAGGGAGGCCGGGGAGCTGATGACGGCGGCCGCCTGGGCGCCGTCGGTGGCCTTGCTGCGGCCCGCGCGGGCGGAGGCGATCTCGTCGCCGAAGCCGGGGACGAAGCGGTAGATCATCGCGGAGGCGAAGATCGCCAGGAGGATGATGGAGAGGCCGGTGACGACGGCGGAGAAGGCGTTGGGGCCCTTCTCGCCGGTCAGGGCGCCGGCGAGGCCGAGGACGATGACGATGACCGGCTTCACGAGGATGACGGCGATCATGATGCCGGCCCAGCGGCGGACGTGGCCCCAGAGGTTGCGGTCGACGAGGCCGGAGTAGACGACGACGCCGAGGAGGGCGCCCACGTAGAGGAGGGCGGCCCGGATGAAGAGTTCCAGGAAGAGGATGCCGGCGGCGAGGACGGTGACGAGGGAGACGACGATCAGCATGATCGGGCCGCCGCCGATGTCGTCGCCCTTCTTGAGGGCCTCGGAGAAGGAGCCGAAGAACACGTCGGTCTGGCTGCCGGTGGCGGAGGCGATGACCTCGGTGACGCCGTCGGTGGCGGAGACGACGGTGTAGAGGATGAGGGGGGTGAAGGCGGAGGCGAGGACCGTGAGCCAGAGGAAGCCGATGGCTTCGGAGAGGGCGGTGCTGAGGGGGACGCCGCGGACGGCTCGTTTGGCGACGGCGAAGAGCCAGAGGACGAGGGTGAGGATGGTGGAGGCGGCGAAGACCACCGAGTACTGCTTGAGGAAGGCGGGGTTGGTGAAGTCGACGTTGGCGCTGCCGTTTACCGCTTCGCTGAGTTTGGTGACGATCCAGGAGGCGGCGTCGGCGCAGCCCTTCGCGAGGCTGGCGAGGGGGTTGAGGGCGTCCGTGGGGCTGTTTGGGGAGAGCCCGGTACCGGCTCCCGGGCTGGGGTTGCCGCCGACCTGGCGCTCGCAGTCCTCCTTGAGGGGCCCGATGACCCCTTCGCAGCGGTTGTCCTTGCTGGGCGAGCCCGACGGAGTCGGTGTTGGTGACGGCGCGGCGAAGGCCCGGGCGGACAGCAGGACCGCAGTCGGCTGAACGGCGGCCAGGACTCCGGCAATGCGGAGGTGGCGGCTACCGGGCATAGGTGAACCCTCCGAACTCCTGGACGGCCTTGCTGATGTCGTCGGACGGGGAGGCGGCGACGTCGCCCGGTACGGGTGCGGGGCCGTCCTGCTGGGTGTCGGAGTTGACCTTCCAGTCCGTCCCATTCCAGGACAGCTCGAACGTCCAAGTCTTCCAGGTGGTCCGGACAGGGGTGGTGGACTTGGCGCCCGACATCCCGACCAGGCCCGTGTACCAGACCGCCACCTTTGCGGTGGTGGGGCTGTAGCTCTCGACGCGGGTGCCGACCGGTACGGCGCGCGTGACGAACGTGCTGCCCTGCGGGGGCTTCCCGTTCGGGTCGAGGCCCAACGTGGCGAGGAAGGCGGGAGAGTACGCAGCGTCCTGCGTCCCCTTCCGCTGGGATGCCGCTTCTGCCGTGTAGATGCCGTCCATGAGGGCGTGCCGGACGTCCTTCTTCAGCATGCCGTCGGAGCCCAGGGCCACCGTGTAGTTGGCGGCCGCGGACTGGGCGCCCTGTTCGTCGTGGGCGAAGCCGCGGGGGATGCCGGCGGCCTTGCCGGTAACGGGGCTGGTGCCCGTGGCGGCAGTGGATGTGGTGGCTGGGGGGGTGTCCGCGGGTTTGTTTTCGGAGGTGTCGGGGGCCTGGTTCGCGAACGCGATGGCGGCGATCAGGAGGACCACCACGCCGACCACCGTGATGAGGCTGCGGGAGGGGCGGGGGGTGCGGCGGGCGGGGCCGTACGGGTCGGTGGGGGAGTCCGGGAGGCGGGTGCGGGTCTGGCCCGTGCCGCCGTACTGGTCGTCGTTGCTCATGCCGTGTCGGCCCCCTCCGCGTCGTACGACGGTAGCGCTGGTTTCCGCGCAGGCGCGGTGTGGTGAGTCCTCATCAGGTACCGCCGCGGCGGCCGGCAGCGGCGGTTATACGGCCATGCCGTAGACGATCGTGAAGAGCGTGCCGAGGGAGCCGATGATGAAGACGCCCGTGAGGCCGGCCACGATCAGGCCCTTGCCCTGTTCCGCGCTGAACGTGTCGCGCAGCGCGGTCGCGCCGATGCGCTGCTTGGCGGCGCCCCAGATGGCGATGCCGAGGCAGAGGAGGATCGCCACGGCCATGACCACTTCGATCATGACCTTCGCTTCGTTGCCGAGACTGCCGAACGGCCCCCAGTTCGGGGCGATTCCGCCGATGATGGTGGTGATGTCGCCCTTTTCGGCTGCCAGGATCATGTAACTCACCGCCCCTGTATGGGTAGTTCCGGTAGCCCGTGCCCGACGGCAGGGGTCACTCACTATCTTCGCTGATGAAACTGCCGTCGTCGTCGACTTGACGGCTCTCTTTACCCGACATCTCGGCCTGTGACCCGACCGTGCGCTCTGACCTGGGCACGGGTGGCGGGTATGCGAATGTGCGTGTGGTCACTCTGTGTATCACGGGGGGTGACGTCGGGCAATGATCGTCGTCCCGCCGTGCGGGGGGTGGGGTGAGGGGCCGCCGTTCGGCGCAGTGCGGGGGCGTGTCGTTGGGCCGTCTCGCTGACATATGTCCGACATTCCGTCAGTCATTCCATCCGTACGCGCTATTGCGGGTGATGCTCCCGTCGTTCGGTTCGACGAGAGATGGCATGAGGGCGCGAGGAGCGGGCGGATGGGTTCGGGAATCAGGGCGGGTCGGGGTCGGTGGCTGGTCGGTGGTCTGGCGGTGCCGTTGGCGCTCGCGCTCACGGGTGTTGCCGCGCCGGCGGCCTCGGCGGGCAGTGGGTGCCCGGAGGACAGGAGGGCGATGGGGAAGGAGGAGGTGAGGGCGGTGCCGGGCGTCGGCGGCGACCGCTGTGCGGGGCCGCGGGGAGGGAAGGGCCCGAAGGGCTCTCCGGGGCCGAGGGGGCCGGCGGGGCCGAGGGGGCCGGCGGGGCCGAAGGGGCCCAAGGGTGACCGGGGTCCGGCGGGGCCGCCCGGTCCTCCCGGGCCGTGCTCGGACATCGACACGATCCGGGGTACGGCGAACCTGGAGTTCACCGCGGCGCTGGACCGGGGGCGGACCTTCATCGGGCGGCGGACGGTGAACCCCGCCCCGGGCCCCTACTCCTGGAAGAACCTGACCACGTCGGCGAACCCGGGGCACCCGAGGAACGCGTGCAGCGTGTCGATCGCCAGCGAGGGCAACACTGTGCGGATCAAGGTCCTGACGACCACGGGTGACATCTACGAGAACTACTGCACGCACACGGCGGGCGTGGTGACGTGTCCGTCGGGGTGGACGGCCATCGTCAGGCCCTGATGTACGTGGTGCTTCGCCGCCCCCGCGGCGCGGGGGCCGCGTCAGGTCCAGTGGGTGGGGCGGGTGAGGGTGGGGGGAATGCGGGTGGCGGGGTTGCCCCGGGCGGCGCCCAGCTGGGCCTGGGTGAGGAAGACGGCCTCGCGCAGGTCCGCGTCGCGGAGGTCGGCATCGCGGAGGTCGGCGCCGATCATGTCGGCCGTACGGAGGTCGGCGCGGCGGAGGTCGGCGGCGATCAGGTAGGCGCCGCGGAGGTTCGCACCGCGCAGGTCGGCGCCGGAGAGGCGGGCTCCCATGAGGTCGGCGCCGCGGTGGTTCTTCTTGCGGCCCGGCACCTTGGCCCGTACGAGCTCGCTGGTCTTCAGGAGGAGGGTGTTCGCGTCCTGGCGGAGGGTGGATACGTCGAGGGACGCGAGGGCGGCGGCGTCGGCGCGGGTCCACTGTTCTGTGGTGGCCAGGGCGCGGCGGAGGTCCTCGTGGAGCGGGGCGGCGGCCGGGAGGGTGAGGGCCTCGGCGAGGTAGAAGAGCAGCTCGTGCAGCTGCCGCATCACCGGGAAGACGTCGAACATCGGGCGGGCCGTGCCTGGGTCGGTGCGCCAGTCCCGGCCGCCGAAGGTGACCTGGGAGACCTGCTGGCCCGCGCCGAAGCAGTCGAAGACGGTGCAGCCCTGGAAGCCCTTGTCGCGCAGCTGCGTGTGGATGCCGCAGCGGAAGTCCTGCCGGAGGTTCTTGCAGGGGGTTCCGGTCGGCTTGTTCACGGCGAAGTCGTTGGACTTGGCGAAGGGGAGGGCGACGCAGCAGAGCGCGAAGCAGCTGGAGCAGTCGGCTTGCAGGACGGGGAGGGGAGTGGGAGGCACTGCCTCATTGTCCCCCGTGCGGGGAGGGCAGTCGCATCTGGTGGGCGGTCCAGGGGGTCCCGTCGACCTCCTCGACGTTCTCGATCACCTGGTGCGTGCGGAAGCCGAGGTCCTCGTAGATGCGGATCGCCGCCGTGTTGTGGGACCAGACGCCCAGGGTGATCTCCGGGAGGGCCAGCTCGCCGAAGCAGAGCTCCACGGCCTGCGAGACGAGGGCCCGTCCCAGGCCCTGCGCGCGGGCCCCGGGGGCGATCAGGACGCGGCCGAGGCGGGTGCCGGCGACCGAGGCGTGGCCGACGGGGCGGCCGTCGCGGGAGACGGCGGTCCATGTGCGGCGGCCGGGCTCGGCGGCGTAGGCGGTGAGCTGGGCGTCGTCCAGGGGCCAGGAGAAGGAGGGGCCGGCCCAGGTCATCAGCTCGGCGGGGGTGGTCACCCATGAGCGGAGCAGGGGTGCGTCGGTGGCCGGCCGGTAGGGGATCAGGGAGAGCGGGTGCGAGTGCGGCATGCGGTCAAGTATGCGGAGGGCGGAGGGGGTTGAGCCGGGGAGGGCGGGCGGTGAGGATCGGCGTATGACAGAAGTGATCGCAGTTGCCGTCATTACCCTTCTCGCCGTGATCAGTCCCGGCGCCGATTTCGCCATGGTGGTCCGCAACAGCTACCTCTACGGGCGGCCCACCGGATTGTTCGCCGCCGCCGGGGTCGCGGCCGGGGTGCTCGTCCACGTCACGTACACGATGCTCGGGGTCGGCCTGCTGATCGCCTCCTCGACCGCGCTGTTCACGGCGATCAAGCTGGCCGGTGCGGCGTATCTGGTGTGGATCGGGATACGGACCTTCCGCGCGCGGGAGTCGGTGACCGTGGACCTGGACTCGAAGCCGGAGCTGACGCGGGCCGGGGCGCTGCGGTCCGGGTTCCTGACCAATGTGCTGAACCCGAAGACGACGCTGTTCGTGGTGTCGACGTTCACGCAGGTGGTGGGCCCGGACACGCCGGTGTGGCAGCAGGCTGGGTACGGGCTGTTCATGTCGGCGGCGCACCTGGCCTGGTTCGGGGCGGTGGCGCTGTTCTTCTCAGACTCCCGGCTGCGCGAGCGGATGCTGAAGGCGCAGAAGACGTTGAACCGGGCCATCGGGTCGGTGCTGGTGGGGCTGGGGGTGGGGCTGGGGTTCGCCCGCTGAGTGCGCGGCGCGGGTCTGGTGCCGGTGGTTACCTGTCGGTAGCGTGCGGTGCATGGGTGCTGTCGAGGGGTTCTACGAACGGGTCGATGCCGGGCGGTTCGCCGCCACCGAGTACACGCGGGGTCCGTGGGACCCCGGCTCCCAGCACGCCGGCCCGCCGGCCGCGCTGCTCGGGCGGGCCGTCGAGGAGCGGCCGGGCGGGCGTACGGACATGCGGATCGCGCGGATCACGTACGAGATCCTGCGCCCGGTGCCGATCGGCGCGCTGGAGGTCACCACGAGCGTGCTCCGGTCCGGCCGCAGCACCGAGGTGGTCGAGGCCGCCCTGACGCCGGAGGGTGCGGCCGGGCCGGTGATGCTGGCGCGGGCGCTGCGGATCCGGGTCGCCGGGGAGGCGGTGCCGGCGGTGCTGCCGGGGCCGGGGCTGCCCTCGCCGGGGGAGGTGGCGCGGACGCCGTTCTTCCCGGTGCCGTGGGACGTGGGCTACCACACGGCGATGGAGACCCGGTTCACCGAGGGCACGTTCGTCGACCGGGGGCCGGGCACCTGCTGGATGCGGATGGGGGTGCCGCTCGTCGCGGGCGAGGAAACCCGTGCGCTGGACCGGGTGCTGGTCGCCGCGGACTCGGGCAACGGCATCAGCTCGGTGATGGACTTCCACCGGTTCGTCTTCGTCAACGGTGACCTGACCGTCCACCTGCACCGCCACCCGGTGGGCGAGTGGGTCTGCGTGGAGGCGGCCACCAGCGTGGACGCCGCCGGGATCGGCCTGGCGGACGCGCGGCTGCACGACGAGAAGGGGCCGATCGGACGGAGCGCGCAGAGCCTCTTCGTCGCTCCCCGGTAGCCGCCCGGTAGCCCCCTCGGCAGCCGCTCACGGGCCGGGATGGACTGGACGCCCGTCCGCCCGCCGGTCAAAGATGGCAAGTGGGCTAGTAGGACAGGCGACACGGTCGAATCGCGTCCGAAAGCGACGGCGATGGGGGAGGGTTGACGGGTGCGCAGATTCTGGATGGCCGGCGGGATCGGGATCGGGCTGTGCCTGAGCTTCCTCGTGCTGCTCGTCGTGGGGACGTACTCCGCCGCCGCGGGACTGGGGCGCGCGGGTGCGGGCGGCAGTGCGGTGGGCCTGGCCAAGGGGGCGGTGCCCGCGAAGTACCAGGCGCTGGTGGAGAAGTGGGGCAACCTGTGCCCGGCCATCAACCCGGCGCTGCTCGCCGCCCAGCTGTACTCGGAGAGCGGCTGGAACCCCAGTGCCGTCAGCCCGGCGGACGCGCGCGGCATCGCGCAGTTCATCCCCGGCACCTGGGCGGGCCACGGCATCGACGGCGATGGCGACGGGGACCGTGACATCTGGGACCCGAACGACGCGATCCCCTCGGCTGCTTCGTACGACTGCGAGCTGGCCAAGGACGTGGCGAGCGTGCCCGGTGATCCGGCGTCGAACATGCTCGCCGCCTACAACGCGGGCGCCTACGCGGTGATCAAGTACGGCGGCGTGCCCCCGTACAAGGAGACCCAGGGCTATGTGAAGGCGATCACGAGCCTGGCCAAGAGCTTCGCCCGGCCCGTCGGCCGGGTGGCTCCCTCGCAACAGGCCGCCGGGGCCATCTACTTCGCGCAGAAGCAGCTCGGCACGCCCTATCTGTGGGGCGGCAACGGAACGGCCGACCAGGACGGGCGGTTCGACTGCTCGGGGCTGACCAAGGCCGCGTACGAGACGGTGGGGGTCAAGCTGCCGCGCGTGGCGAACGACCAGTACAACGCCGGGCCGCACCCCTCGCGGGACCAACTGCTCCCCGGTGACCTGGTGTTCTTCTCCGATGATCTGACGAACTCTCGGGAGATCCGGCACGTCGGCCTCTACGTGGGCGGCGGCTACATGATCAACGCCCCGTACACCGGCGCCGTGATCCGCTTCGACAAGATCGACACGCCCGACTACTTCGGCGCCACGCGGGTGACGAAGGACGGCGCGGAGGCCCTTCCGGAGCGCGCCGGGGCGAGCGCGGCGCCGTAGCAACTCTCCGTAAGGCAAAGGCCCTGAGCTGCGACGATGAGTCACTCTTCGATAACGTTGGGGTGATCATTCGGTGGAGAGTGGAACGTTCTTGTCAGAACGGGCGTTCCATGGACACGGAGCTTGATCACAACGGGGGCGAAGGGGCGCACACCGGCGTGCGCCCGCAGGGGAACCACGGCAAGAGCAAGGGGCCGCATCACCATGGCTGGACTCACGAGCAGTGGGCCGAACGTGGATGTCAGCCTGCTGTACCGGATCAACGGGGCTTCCCTGCAGGCCCCGGACTGGCTGGACCGGACCGTCGGCCTGGCCGGTGCGTACGGGATCCCGCTGGCCCTGGTGCTCCTGGTCCTGTGGTGCTGGCGCGGTGCCCGCCGCCAGGACGAGGCCACCGCCGTCGAGTCCTTCGCCGCGCTCGTGTGGGCCCCGCTGGCCGCCGCTCTCGCACTGCTCGTGAACGTACCGCTGCGCGAATTCGTCGGGAGGCCGCGGCCGTTCCTTGAGCACGACGGGCTGAACGTGCTCGACGCCGGCCTCGGGGACCGGCTCGGCGCCGAGTTCGGGAACACCCAGTTCTCCTTCGTCAGCGACCACGCCACCCTCGCGATGGCCCTGGGCGTCGGCCTGTTCGTGGCCAACCGGAGGATCGGGCTCGTCGGGATCGCGCTGGCCGTCGCCGAGGGCGCGTGCCGCGTGTACATGGGCGTCCACTACCCGACCGACGTGATCGGCGGCTTCGCGCTCGGTACCGCCGTCGTCCTGGTGCTCGCGCCGCTCACCATGGCGCTGCTGAACCCGGTGGTGCTCGCGGTGGCCCGCGCCCCGCGCCTGGGGCGGCTCGTACGGGCCAAGGAGCGGATGCTGCCGCGACCGGTCGGGCTGGCGCAGGCGCCGAACCCGGCGGGGGAGCAGCGCCCGCAGGAGAGCGACCTCGCGGCCTGAACACGCGGCCTGATCCGCCTTCAGGCGCCGGCGTACGAGTCCCATACGGCGAGCAGCGCGGCCACCAGCAGGCACAGCCCCGCCGCGCCGAAGCACATCCGCACCGCCGTCGGGCGGGGGCGGGGGGTCACGGGTCGCCGCCGCCGTCGGCGTCGCCGTCGCGGCGGTAGCGGGAGCGCAGCCACAGCCCGGTCGCCAGGGCGGCGGCGGCGGTGAGTCCCACGGCCAGGGCCACGTCGGCCGGCCCGTCCGCCGAGCCCGCGGGTCTGGCCCAGGCGGCGCCGGCGGGCGCGGACACGATGAGCAGGGCCCAGAGGAGGGCCGCGAGGCGGGCTGCGGGTCCTGGCATGAGTCAAGGGCATCCGCTCCCGCGCGGCCCGGCCAGCCGAGTGGTCCGAACGGGTTACCCCGTCAGGTGCCGGGCGGCGTCCTTGCGGGCCAGGTCCCGGGAGCGGCGGGCCGGGCCCTGCCAGCCGCAGGTGCACACCGCCAGACAGAAGGAACCCCGCTCGGCGGTGGAGGTGGTGTGCCCGGTCGGCGGCTGCGACTGCGGGCGCTGGAACGGTACGGAGGAAAGCGGAGGGATCAAGGGCGCTTCGGTGTGCGGTTCCACGCCCCAACGGTACCCGGGTCGGGCGCGGTCCCGGGAGGGCCGCGGGCCGTGACGGGAAACCCCGGATCTCGTTAACCGGAGCGGGTGGGGCCTCGGGCAGACAGCGGTCACGCGTTGGGGGTTGGGCAGGCGATGGTGGTTCACCAGCACAGGCGGCGGCGCGGGCGTGCGGGTGAGGCGGTGCTCGCAGCCGGCGTCACCCTGGCCGTCACGGCGATGGGCGGATGCGCGGGCGACGGCGGTGACGACCGGCCTCCCGCGGACCCGGCGGCGGTGGTCCGCGGGGCCGCCGACGCGCTGGCGAAGGCGGGCAGCGCCCGGGCCCGTACGGCCATGGAGATGGCCACGGGCGGCACCCGGGTCACGATCCGCGGCGAGGGCGGGGTCGACTTCAAGAACCGGATGGGCCAGCTGCTGGTCATGCTCCCGGCGGACGTGAAGGGGCAGGCCGAGCACCGGCCCATCACCGAGCTGCTCGTACCGGGCGCGCTGTACATGAAGAACCGCGGCGCGGGCGTGCCGGACGACAAGTGGGTCCGGGTCGATACGACGGCCCTCGCCGACGGGAACCTGGTCACGGGCGGGGCCACCGATCCGCTGGTCGCGGCCGAGCTGCTGCGGGGCGCGCAGGAGGTGTCGTACGTCGGGGAGACCGAGGTGGCGGGCACCAAGGTGCGGCACTACCGGGGGACGACGGACCTCGGGCGGGCCGCGCGGAGCGCCTCGGCGGAGCTGCGGGGGGCGCTGGAGGCGGCGGCGAAAGGGTTCAGCAAGGACACCGTGCCGTTCGACGCGTACCTGGACGAGGAGGGGCGGCTGCGGAAGGTCCGCCACCGGTTCACCTACGTCAACGACGGCGTGATCGACGTCTCGTCGACGACGCTGCTGTACGGGTTCGGGACGCCGGTGACAGTGGTGCTGCCCGCGAGCGCGGACATCTACGCGGGGAAGATCGCGGAGTAGTGGGATCAGGCCAGTATTGCCGCCCGGGCCATGGCCCCGTGCCCGGAAATGGTCCTTCCGTGTCATGTGCGGCGGCGGGCGGTCTCCCTACGCTGAGAAACCGGGTGCCGGCGAGTGTGTGATGCGGCATGACCGATGACGGCCGGTGGCCGGTGGCCCGTGGCAGATTGAGGTGACACGCGTGACTCCCGCAGGCGGTACGACGGTGCAGGACCACGTGGCGCTGGCCGAGATCGAACTGTGCGGTGAGCTGATCATCGCGGCGTCGGCCGCGGTGGAGGAGCGGCTGAGCCAGGACCGGATCGACGAGGTGCTGATGGGGATCTGGTCGGGCTGACCCTTCGGGTCCCGGGGCGCTGCCCCAGACCCCGCGCCTCAAACGCCGGCGGGGCTGAAAAGACCCGGGGGCTCCGCCCCCGGACCCCCGCGCCTCAAACGCCGGCGAGGCTGGATTTCGTACGGCGGGGCCGGAGGATGCGCGGGTTACGTGCGCAGGAGGCGGGCGATGGCCTTTGTGGCCTCTTCCACCTTGGCGTCGATTTCCGTGCCGCCCTTGACCGCCGCGTCCGCGACGCAGTGGCGCAGGTGTTCCTCCAGGAGCTGGAGGGCGAAGGACTGGAGGGCCTTCGTGCTCGCGGAGACCTGGGTGAGTATGTCGATGCAGTACACGTCCTCGTCCACGAGCCGCTGGAGGCCGCGGATCTGGCCCTCGATCCGGCGCAGGCGCTTGAGGTGCTCGTCCTTCTGGTGGTGGTAACCGTGGACGGCTCCGGCTCCGGAGCCCTCTGCCTCGATGGTCGTCATGCTTCCTCCCAAGGTCCGCGCATACCCCTCATGGGTATAGGATACCGGGCTCCCGCCGAAGAGTCAGGGGTCCGTGGTCCTCACTCTGCCTGATGGAGGACACTGGGGAACCACCGGTTAGCCGTGGCCGGGGGATGCGCCTAGCATCAGCCTGACCGAACCCAATGCACCCCGAGGACCTCACGTGCGATTTCGTCTGACCCCCAGGGAGACGAGCTTCTACGACATGTTCGCCGCATCCGCGGACAACATCGTCACGGGCTCCAAGCTCCTGATGGAACTGCTCGGAGCGGACTCCTCCGCACGGGCCGAGATCGCGGAGCGGATGCGGGCGGCGGAGCACGCGGGAGACGACGCGACCCACGCGATCTTCCACCAGCTGAACTCCTCCTTCATCACGCCGTTCGACCGCGAGGACATCTACAACCTGGCCTCGTCGCTCGACGACATCATGGACTTCATGGAGGAGGCGGTCGACCTGGTCGTCCTCTACAACGTGGAGGAGCTCCCCAAGGGCGTCGAGCAGCAGATCGAGGTGCTGGCGCGCGCGGCCGAGCTGACCGCCGAGGCCATGCCGCACCTGCGGACGATGGAGAACCTCACCGAGTACTGGATCGAGGTCAACCGCCTTGAGAACCAGGCCGACCAGATCCACCGCAAGCTGCTCGCCCAGCTCTTCAACGGCAAGTACGACGCCATCGAGGTGCTGAAGCTCAAGCAGATCGTCGACGTGCTCGAAGAGGCGGCCGACGCGTTCGAGCACGTTGCGAACACGGTGGAGACCATCGCGGTCAAGGAGTCCTGAACCTCGTGGACACCTTCGCTCTGGTCGTGACCATCGGTGTCGCGCTCGGCTTTACCTATACGAACGGTTTTCACGACTCCGCGAACGCGATCGCGACCTCGGTCTCGACGCGGGCGCTGACCCCGCGCGCCGCCCTGGCGATGGCCGCGGTGATGAACCTCGCCGGTGCCTTCCTGGGCAGCGGGGTGGCCAAGACGGTCAGCGAGGGCCTGATCGAGACGCCCACGGGCAACACGGGCATGTGGATCCTCTTCGCGGCGCTGGTCGGCGCGATCGTGTGGAACCTGATCACCTGGTACTTCGGGCTGCCCTCGTCCTCCTCGCACGCGCTGTTCGGCGGCATGGTGGGCGCGGCGCTGGCCGGCGGCACGCAGGTGATCTGGTCGGGCGTGCTCGACAAGGTCGTCATCCCGATGTTCGTCTCGCCGGTGGTCGGCCTCGTGGTCGGTTACCTGGTGATGGTCTGCATCCTGTGGATGTTCCGCCGGACCAACCCGCACAAGGCGAAGCGCGGCTTCCGCATCGCGCAGACCGTCTCGGCGGCCGGCATGGCCCTGGGCCACGGTCTGCAGGACGCGCAGAAGACCATGGGCATCGTGATGATGGCCCTGGTCATCGCCGATGTGGAGAGCGCGGGCGCCGCGATCCCGATCTGGGTCAAGATCGCGTGCGCCGTGATGCTGTCGCTGGGTACGTACGCGGGCGGCTGGCGGATCATGCGTACGCTCGGCCGCAAGATCATCGAGCTGGACCCGCCGCAGGGTTTCGCGGCGGAGACCACCGGTGCCTCGATCATGTTCGGCTCGGCGTTCCTCTTCCACGCGCCGATCTCCACCACCCACGTGATCACCTCGGCGATCATGGGTGTGGGCGCGACGAAGCGGGTGAACGCGGTGCGGTGGGGCGTCGCCAAGAACATCATCCTGGGCTGGTTCATTACGATGCCGGCGGCGGCGCTCGTCGCCGCGCTGTGCTTCTGGATCGTGAACCTGGCGTTCGTCTAGCGGGAGCGGGCCTCCTGCTGGGGGTCCGGGGGTCATCCCCCGGGCGATGCAGCATTGCGATGCCGGCGGCGGCGCTCGTTGCCGCGCTGTGCTTCTGGATCGTGAACCTGGCGTTCGTCCAGGCGCGGGAACGAGAGCGGGCCGGCTCCCCCCACCCAGGGGGAGCCGGCCCTTTTTCTTTCTTTCGCCTTGCGGTGGCACCGCCATGCAGCACCGCAGGACGCTCAGTACACCTCGCGGTTTAGCCGAAGCGGCCGGAGATGTAGTCCTCGGTCGCCTGGACGGACGGGTTGGAGAAGATCCGGTCCGTGTCGTCGATCTCGACGAGCTTGCCGGGCTGGCCGACCGCGGCGAGGTTGAAGAAGGCGGTGCGGTCCGAGACGCGGGCCGCCTGCTGCATGTTGTGCGTCACGATGACGATCGTGAAGCGCTCCTTGAGCTCGCCGATCAGGTCCTCGATGGCGAGGGTGGAGATCGGGTCGAGGGCCGAGCAGGGCTCGTCCATCAGCAGGACCTGCGGCTCGACCGCGATGGCGCGGGCGATGCACAGACGCTGCTGCTGGCCGCCGGAGAGGCCGGAGCCGGGCTTGTTCAGGCGGTCCTTGACCTCGTTCCAGAGGTTGGCGCCCTGGAGGGACTTCTCCACGATGTCCGTGAGCTCGGACTTCTTGAAGGAGCCGTTGAGGCGCAGGCCCGCCGCCACGTTGTCGAAGATCGACATGGTGGGGAAGGGGTTCGGACGCTGGAACACCATGCCGACCGTGCGGCGGACCGCGACCGGGTCCACGCCGGCGCCGTACAGGTTCTCGTCGTCCAGGAGCACCTTGCCCTCGACGCGGCCGCCGGGGGTGACCTCGTGCATGCGGTTCAGGGTGCGCAGGAAGGTGGACTTGCCGCAGCCGGACGGGCCGATGAAGGCGGTCACGGAGCGGGGCTCCACGGTCATCGAGATGTCGTCGATGGCCTTGTGGCTGCCGTAGAAGGCGGACAGTCCGCTGACGTCGATTCGCTTAGCCATGAGGGGTCACTTCGCTTTCAGTAGTCGCGTCAGCGACCGGTCTTCGGGGCCTTCCAGCGGGCGATGCCGCGGGCCACCAGATTGAGGATCATGACGAAGGCGATCAGGACGAGCGCAGCGGCCCATGCGCGGTCGTAGGAGGCTTCACTGCCGACCTTGTACTGCTCCCAAATGTAGAGGGGGAGCGAGGACTGGGCGCCTTCGAAGGGGTTGCCGTTGATCAGCTGGGAGCCGAAGACCAGCAGCATGATCGGGGCGGTCTCACCGGCGATGCGGGCGACGGCCAGCATCACACCGGTGGAGATACCGCCGATGGCGGTGGGGAGCACGACCTTGAGGATCACGCGCCACTTCGGCACACCGAGGGCCAGGGCGGCCTCGCGCAGCTCGTTCGGGACGAGCTTGAGCATCTCCTCGGTGGAGCGGACCACGACGGGCATCATCAGGATCGACAGGGCCATGGCGCCGGCGAAGCCGGAGGGGCCGAAGCCGAGCATCAGGTTCCAGGTCGTCAGGATGAACAGACCCGCGACGATGGAGGGGATGCCGGTCATGACGTCGACGAAGAAGGTCACGGCCTTGGCGAGCGAGCCCTTGCCGTACTCGACCAGGTAGACGGCGGTCAGCAGGCCGATGGGGGCGGCGATCAGGGTGGCCAGGGCGACCTGCTCGATGGTGCCGAGCAGCGCGTGGTAGACGCCGCCGCCCTCGTCGAAGCTGGTCACGCCGTTCATGGAGTGGCTGAGGAAGTTGGCGCTGAGGAGCTTCAGGCCGCGGCTGATCGTGGTCCACATCAGCGAGAGCAGCGGGATGACCGCGAGGACGAAGCAGACCCACACGAGGGCGGTCGCGACGCGGTCCTTGGCCTGGCGGCGGTTCTCGATGACCGCGCTGGCGGCGTAAGTGATCCCGATGAAGATCAGGGCGGCGATCAGGCCCCACTGGATCTTGCTGTTCAGGTCGAGGGCGAGGCCGATGCCGGATCCGAGCGCGATCGAGAGGGCCGCGATGCCGGCCGGGGCCCAGCGGGGCAGGCCGCCTCGGGTGAGGCCGGCGGGGGCGGCGGACTTGCGGGCCCGGACGGGGCGCTGGTCCTGGAGTGCGTGGCTCATCAGGCGTTCGCCCCCGAGAAGTCCTTGCGGCGAGCGATGATCAGGCGAGCTGCACCGTTGACCAGCAGGGTGAGCAGGAAGAGGACCAGACCGGAGGCGATCAGCGCGTCCCGGCCGAACTCGTTGGCCTCGTCGAACTTCGCGGCGATGTTCTGCGCGAAGGTGCCGCCGCCCGGGTTGAGGACGTGGAACGAGATCAGGAAGCTCGGGGAGAGGACGGTCGCGACGGCCATGGTCTCGCCGAGCGCGCGGCCGAGGCCGAGCATCGAGGCGGAGATGACACCGGAGCGGCCGAAGGGCAGCACCGACATCCGGATGACCTCCCAGCGGGTCGCGCCGAGGGCCAGGGCGGCTTCCTCGTTCATGCGCGGGACCTGGAGGAAGACCTCGCGGCTGACGCTGGTCACGATCGGCAGGATCATGATCGCGAGCAGGATGCCGACGGTGAAGAGCGAGCGGGCGACGCCGACCTGGGTCTTCTCGAAGACGTACGTCCAGCCGAGGTACTCGTCCAGCCAGAGGTTCAGGCCGTTCAGCTGCGGGACGAGGAAGAGGGCGCCCCAGATGCCGTAGATGATCGACGGCACGGCGGCCAGCAGGTCGACCACGTAGGCGAGGGGGGCGGCCAGCTTGCGCGGCGCGTAGTGCGAGATGAAGAGGGCGATGCCGACAGCGATCGGAACCGCGATGGCCATCGCGATGATCGAGCTGATGACAGTGCCGAAGAGCAGGACGGCGATGCCGAAGACGGGCGGGTTGGCCGACGCGTTCCAGTCGAAGGTGGTGAGGAAGTTCCCCTCGTTCTTCGACAGTGCGATCGAGGCGCGGTAGGTGAGGAAGGCGGCGATCGACGCCATGATCACCAGGAGCAGGATGCCGGAGCCCTTGGAGAGGCCGGCGAAGATCTTGTCACCGGCGCGGCCGGTGGACCTTTCGCTCTTGGCGACAGGCGGAGCCGTGTCTATCTGGGTGGGTGTGGTGGAAGCCATGGTCTTTCCGGTCTGTGTGGGGGGCAGGCCCCCTGGCGGCGGTGCACCGGATTTCCCCCGGGTGGAGGGGAAGGGTCCCGGGGTCCGGTCCGCCCCGGACGGGGGGCGGACCGGACCTCGGGGTCAGGATTTAGCCGAGGGTCTTGATGACTTCGCGAACCTTGGCGTTGATCTCGGCCGGGATCGGCGCGTAGCCGTTCTCGAGGAGGACCTTCTGGCCCGCGTCCGAGGCGGCGTAGTTCAGGAAGGACTTCACGGTCGGGAGCGTCTCGGCCTTGTTGCCCTTGTCGCAGACGACCTCGTACGTGACCAGGACCAGCGGGTAGGCACCCTCGGCCTTGGTGGTGTAGTCGAGCTTCAGGGCCAGGTCCGAACCGGTGCCGGCGACCTTGGCGGCGGCGATGGCCTTGGAGGCGTTCTCACCGGTGGCCTTGACCGGGGCGGCGGCACCGGTGTTCAGGTCGACCGTCTTGATGCTCTGCGAGCTGGCGAAGGAGAGCTCGAAGTAGCCGATCGCACCGTCGACCTGCTTGACCTGGGCGGCGACACCGGCGGAGCCCGAGGCGGCCTGGCCACCCGGAGCGGCCCACTTCTTCGCGGCCTCGTACGGCCAGGCGTCGGGGGCGGTGGCCTTCAGGTACTTGGTGACGTTCTCGGTGGTGCCCGAGTCGTCGGAGCGGTGGAAGGCCTGGATGGCGGTGGAGGGAAGCGTGACGCCCGGGTTCAGCTTCTTGATCGCCTCGTCGTCCCACTTCTTGATCTTGTCGTTGAAGATGTTGGCGATCGTGGCGGCGTCCAGGTTCAGCTTGTCCACGCCGGCGACGTTGAAGCCGAGGGCGACGGGGCCGCCGACCATCGGCAGGTTGACGCCCTGGCCACCGGTGCAGATCTTCTTCGACTCCTCGACCTGCTCCGGCTTCAGCGCCGAGTCGGAGCCGGCGAAGCCGACGGTGCCCTGGTTGAAGGCCACGATGCCCTCACCGGAGGAGGAGGACTTGTAGTTGACCTCGACGCCGGAGCAGGCGGCCATGTAGTTCTTGATCCACAGCTCGACCGCGTTCTTCTGGGCGGAGGAGCCGGAGGCCAGGAGCTTGCCCTTGGCGTCGTCGCACTTGATGTCGCCGGCGGCCGGAGCCGAGGCCTTCGGGCTGCCGTCGGCGGTCTTGGTGTTGTCGTCCGAGCCGCACGCCGTGAGGACCAGGGCGCCGGACACGACGAGCGCCCCGAGGGCAGAGGCACGAAGCATGTTCTTGCGCTGAAGCTTCACTTTCGGGTGTTCCTTCCAGAAGCCGCCGGCCGCTTTCTGTATCGGGGCGGCGTGCGAAGAGGACTACGTCGGTTTGCCCGGGGGGCCGCTCGTTCTGTCCGGCGACTCGCTCCGTGCATCACCGAAATTAGGCAGATCAGGTGAAGCAGCCGACCGGGGAGAGTGAACGGACGGTGAACCGTGGCGGACGACCCGGTGCGTTCCGACCGGTACGTACACGGCCGTAAGCATCCGTTATCCCGCCGTTACCGCGGCGTGACCGCGGCCGGCTCCGGAAGCCAGATGTCCTGGAAGGCGGCCCGCGCCGCCTCCACCTCGTGCCGCTGGTCCGCGTGCAGCACGCCCAGGGCGTACGCCGTCGCGGGGGCGATGCGCGGGGTGCGGGCCGCCGTCGCCGAGGCCGCGGCGGCCTCGGCCGCGTCGCGGTGCCGGTCCAGGGCCTCGCCCGCCGCCGTCAGCCGGGCCACGTCCCCGCCCAGCGCCTCCCGCGCGTACCGGTGGACCCGCAGGAGGCGGCGCACCTCGTGCCAGAGCCCGTCGTGGTCGCAGTCGTACGGGTGCGCGCGGTCGACCGGCGGGAGCGCCGCGACCGCCGCCGAGAGGCGGTTTTCGGTCACCTCTGCCAGCGGGACCAGGACCTCCGACACCCGGCCCCGGGCCGCCACCAGGTTCAGCGGGACCTCCGAGGCCAGCACCGCCACCGCGTCCGCCACCGCGTGGAAGCGGGCGGAGCCCAGGGCCTGGAGGGTGGCCGAGTGGGCGCGCGTACGGGCCAGGGTCAGCTGCCGCTCCAGCAGCGCGCCGGCCCGGGCGGAACCCACCGTGAGCGCGCCGGCGCCGGCCCGCGGGGCCGGCAGCTCCGCGGAGGAGGACCCGGACAGCCGGTGCAGCGCGTCCATCAGACGCGCCAGCCTCGCCGCGTACGCGTGCTCGTCGGCCAGCGTCGTCGACAGCCACACCAGCTCGGTGCGCAGCCCGTCCGCCCAGGAGGACTCCGTCACCCCCCGGAACGTGGCCAGCGAGCCGCTGATCCGGCGCGCGGCCCCCCGCAGGCCGCGCGCCGCCTCGCTGCTCTCCGCGGAGTCCGACATGCCCGCCGCGCCCGCGTCGTGCAGGCGCAGCGCGCGCAGGAAAGCGGTGGCTTGGGATGTCAGGTAGACGCCGAGCACGTCACCTGCGGTCGGGTCATGGTTTGGCTGAGCCACGCCGGCGCCTCCGGGCGTCTATGAGCATCTCCTGTACGTGCCGCAGCGGCTGGCCCTCGGAGTCCGTGCTGTGCCGGGTCCATTCGCCGTCCGGGCCCAGGTGCCAGGAGGAGGTGAGGTCGGACATGCCGGTCTCGAGCATCCGGTCCAGTGCCGCGCGGTGGGCCGGGTCGGCGACCCTGACCAGTGCTTCGATACGGCGGTCGAGATTGCGGTGCATCATGTCGGCGCTGCCCATCCACACCTCGGGTTCGCCGCCGCTGCCGAAGGCGAAGACCCGGGAGTGCTCCAGGAAGCGGCCGAGGATCGAGCGGACCCGGATGTTCTCCGAGAGCCCGGGGACTCCGGGGCGTACGGCGCAGATGCCGCGGACCCAGATGTCGACGGGCACGCCCGCCTGGGAGGCCCGGTAGAGCGAGTCGATGAGCGCCTCGTCGACGATCGAGTTCATCTTCATGCGGACGTACGCGGGGCGGCCGGCCTTGTGGTGGGCGGTCTCCTTGTCGATCCGCGCTATCAGCCCGTCGCGCAGCGAGCGCGGGGCCACGATCAGCCGGCGGTAGGTCTCGCGGCGCGAGTAGCCCGACAGCCGGTTGAACAGGTCGGAGAGGTCCGCGCCGACCTGCGGGTCGGCGGTGAGCAGGCCGAGGTCCTCGTAGAGCCGGGCGGTCTTGGGGTGGTAGTTGCCGGTGCCCACGTGCGAGTAGCGGCGCAGCGTGTCGCCCTCCTGGCGGACGACGAGCGAGAGCTTGCAGTGGGTCTTGAGGCCGACGAGCCCGTAGACGACGTGGCAGCCGGACTCCTCCAGCTTGCGCGCCCACTTGATGTTGGCCTGCTCGTCGAAGCGGGCCTTGATCTCGACGAGTACGAGGACCTGCTTGCCGGAGTCGGCG
Organism: Streptomyces sp. NPDC091371; assembly: GCF_040684275.1. Lineage (NCBI taxonomy): Bacteria > Bacillati > Actinomycetota > Actinomycetes > Kitasatosporales > Streptomycetaceae > Streptomyces > Streptomyces sp. NPDC091371. The sequence continues at coordinate 112,291 of NZ_JBFBFP010000019.1, read as the reverse complement.
GCGTCGATCAGGGCGTCCACGATCGGGGAGTCGCCGGAGGTGCGGTAGAGCGTCTGCTTGATCGCGAGGACGTCCGGGTCGGCGGCGGCCTGCTCCAGGAAGGCCTGCACCGAGGTGGAGAAGGAGTCGTACGGGTGGTGCAGCAGGACGTCCCGCTCGCGCAGGGCGGCGAAGATGTCGGGCGCGGACGCGGACTCGACCTCGGCGAGGTCCCGGTGGGTGCCGGCGACGAACTTCGGGAACTTCAGCTCGGGCCGGTCCAGGGAGGCGATCCCGAAGAGGGCGGTCAGGTCCAGCGGGCCGGGCAGCGGGTACACCTCGGAGGCGTTGACCTTCAGCTCCTGCACGAGGAGGTCCAGTACGCCGGGGTCGATGGACTCCTCGACCTCCAGGCGCACGGGCGGGCCGAAGCGGCGCCGCATGAGCTCCTTCTCCAGGGCCTGGAGGAGGTTCTCCGCGTCGTCCTCCTCGACCTCGAGGTCCTCGTTGCGGGTCACCCGGAACATGTGGTGCGCGAGCACCTCCATGCCGGGGAACAGCTCCTCCAGGTGTGCGGCGATGACGTCCTCCAGCGGGACGTAGCGCTGCGGGGAGGCCTCCAGGAAGCGGGAGAGGATCGGCGGGACCTTGACCCGGGCGAAGTGGCGGTGGCCGCTGACGGGGTTGCGTACGACGACGGCCAGGTTCAGGGACAGGCCGGAGATGTACGGGAACGGGTGCGCGGGGTCCACGGCCAGCGGGGTGAGCACCGGGAAGATCTGGTTCCGGAACAGCGTGAAGAGGCGCGCCTGCTCCTTCTCCGTGAGGTCGGGCCAGCGGATGAGGTGGACGCCCTCCTCGGCGAGGGCCGGGGCGATGTCCTGCTGGAAGCAGGCGGCGTGCCGGGCCATGAGCTCGCGCGAGCGGGTCCAGATCAGGTCCAGCACCTCACGGGGCTGGAGGCCCGAGGCCGAACGGGTGGCGACACCGGTCGCGATACGCCGTTTGAGGCCGGCCACGCGGACCATGAAGAACTCGTCGAGGTTGCTCGCGAAGATCGCCAGGAAGTTCGCCCGCTCCAGGAGGGGCGTGGTGGGGTCCTCGGCGAGCTCCAGCACCCGCTCGTTGAAGGCGAGCCAGCTGCGCTCCCGGTCCAGGAAGCGGCCCGGCGGGAGCTCGCCGCCGTCCTTGTCCTCGTACGCGTCCAGATCGGCGTCGAGGTCCGGGTCGAGACCCACGTGGGGCCGGTGCGCGGCTATGGACCCCAGCCGGGGTGCGCTGCGCTGGGCCGCGGCGGTGGTGGCGTTGTGAGACGGGTGCTGGGCGGGGACCTCGGTGGGGCCTGCGCTGGGCTTGTGGCTCATGACTCCATTCTTCCGCGCGCGCGGGAGGACAGGCGCGTCGGAACTGTCGGCCGTCAGTCGGAGTCGGGGCTGCCGGGGCTGCATTCACGGAGCGTCGCAAGCGCGTCTGAATGCCCGGTTAATGGCGTGTGGCTTCCCGGGTCCGGCTGACGCACGGACCGGTGCGGTGCGCTGCGCTGTGCCGCGGCGGGTGGGGGGCCGGGTGCGGCGCCGTTGCCGGGGGCGCTGCCCCCGGACCCCCGCGCCTCAATCGCCGGCGAGGCTGGATCTTGGCCGGCCTCAGCCTGCGAGTGCGCGCAGCGCGACCTTGCGCCCGGGCGGGCTGGATTGCCCGGAGGGCAATTCCAGCCCCGCCGGCGTTTGAGGCGCGGGGTCCGGGGCGGAGCCCCGGCAGCGGCGGCGAGGTCCGTACGCCCGGGCCGGGTGCGGTCAGCTCTCCGTGCGGTACATCAGGTCCACCTCGTGGGTCGTGAAGCCGAGGCCCTCGTAGACGCGCAGGGCCGCCGGGTTGTCGGCGTCCACGTAGAGCATCGCCGTCGGCAGGCCCTGGGCCGCGAGGTGGCGCAGGCCGATCGCGGTGAGGGCCTTGCCGAGGCCGCCGCCCTGGGCGCCCGGGCGGACGCCGAGCACGTAGACCTCGCCGAGCTCGTCCTTCGCGTGGACCTTCGTCCAGTGGAAGCCGACCAGCTCGCCTTCCCGCTCGGCCAGGAAGAAGCCGTCCGCGTCGAACCACGGCTGCGCGATCCGGTCGTTGAGGTCCCGCTGGGTCAGCGCGCCCTGCTCGGGGTGGTGGGCGAAGGCGGCCGCGTTCGCCGCGAGCCAGGCGGCGTCGTCGGAGCCCGGCACGAAGGTGCGGACCGTCACCCCGGGCGGCAGGACCGGCTCGGGCAGCGGGTCGCCTTCGGCCAGCGGGCGGCGCAGCTGGCGCAGTTCGCGGAAGAGGGTCAGCCCGAGCACCTGCGCGAGGTGCCGCGCGGCCGACTTGCCGCCGTGCGCCCACACCCGGATCCGCTTGCCCGAGGCGGCCAGCAGGGCCGAGCCCAGGGCCCGCCCGTGCCCGCGGCCGCGCAGCGCCGGGTGGATGACGAGCTCGGCGGCGGGGGCCTCCACCGGGTCGGTGTCCTCCAGTTGCCCGTATCCGGCGAGCCGCCCGCCCTCGGTGAGCAGGAAGTGCCGGATCCCCTCGCGCGGCCCGCCGCGCAGCTGGAGCCGGCCCTGCTCGGACACGGCGGTGGTGCCGTCCGTCCGGGCCGCGTCCTCGATCAGTGCGAGGACGGATTCGGCCTGTTCCTCCGTCAGCTCGTCGAGGGTCTCAATCTGCCGTCCCGGCTCCAGGGCCGCTGCTGCGTCAGTCATGACACGAGCCTAGGCCGTCTGTGGCGGGTGGTGGAGCCTGGGCGCGGGGTCGATCCGTCTTCTGCATGTAACCAACGCGATACCCGTTCCCCCCTGTCGTGCTACGCGCGTTGACAATAGGCTGCGGCGGACCTACCGAGCATCATCGCTGTCCACAAAGGGGATTAAATGTCAGCGACGCCACAACGGCACCGCCGAGCCCGCCGGTTGACCCTTACCGCGCTGGCGGTCACCGCCGGGGCCGGGGCCATGGTCGCCGCCGCCCTCCCGGCCGGAGCCGCGAGTGGTGGCGGCGCGGCCGCCAAGCACCGGACCGTCGACGTGCAGCTGCTGTCGTTCAACGACTTCCACGGCACGCTGGAGCCCCCGCAGGGCTCCTCCGGCAACGTGACCGAGCGTCAGGCCGACGGCACCACCAAGGCCATACCCGCGGGCGGGGTCGAGTACCTCGCGACCAGCCTGCGCGAGGCCCGCAAGGGCCACGAGTACTCCGTCACCGCCGCGGCCGGTGACATGATCGGCGGCAGCCCGATGCTGTCGGGCATCTTCCACGACGAGCCGACCGTCGAGGCGCTCAACAAGCTGGACCTGGACGTCTCCAGCGTCGGCAACCACGAGTTCGACGAGGGCAAGGCCGAGCTGCGCCGCATGGTGTACGGCGGCTGTCACCCGGTCGAGGGCTGCTTCGAGTACGGCAAGGAGTTCACGGGCTCCGAGTTCAAGTACCTCGCCGCGAACGTCACGGACGAGAAGACCAAGCGTCCGATGCTGTCGCCCACCTTCGTCTGGAAGAAGGGGGACGTGAAGATCGGCTTCATCGGCGTCACCCTGGAGGGCACTCCGGACGTCGTCACCGCCGAGGGCGTCAAGGGCCTGAAGTTCAACGACGAGGTCGAGACGATCAACAAGTACGCCGCCGAGCTGAACAAGCAGGGCGTGAAGTCGATCGTCGCGCTGATCCACGAGGGCGGTCTGCCCGCGAGCGGCGCGTACAACTACGACTGCGACGTCCCGGGTGCCGGCGCCGGCGTCTCGGGCGCGATCGTGGACATCGCCAAGAACGTGGACCCGAAGGTCGACGCCCTGGTCACCGGCCACACGCACCAGGCCTACAGCTGCAACATCCCCGACCCGGCGGGCAACCCGCGTACGGTCACCTCCGCCGCCTCGTACGGCCGGCTGTTCACGGACACCACCCTCACCTACGACCGCGCGACCAAGGACATAGTCCGCACCCCGGTCAAGGCGCCCAAGCCGGTCAACAAGGTCGTCACCCGGGACCAGCCCAAGGCCCCGGACATGACCGAGCTGGTCGACCGCTGGAAGGCCCTGGCGGCCCCGATCGCCAACCGCCCGCAGGGGTTCATCTCCGCCGACATCCCGGGCCGCGGCTCGGAGGCGCCGGAGAAGCCGCTGGGCGACCTGATCGCCGACGCGCAGCTGGAGGCCCTGGCCCCGGCGGACAAGGGCGGCGCGCAGCTGGCCATCATGAACCCGGGCGGCATCCGCGCCGACCTCGCCTACAAGGCGGGCGGCGCCGAGGGCGACGGTGTCGTGACGTACGGCGAGTCCTACACGGTCCAGCCGTTCAACAACATGATGAACATCGTCGACCTGACCGGCGCGCAGCTGATCACCGCGCTCCAGCAGCAGGTCACCGGCCCGGTCAACGGCGCCAACCCGAAGATCCTGCAGGTGTCGAAGGGCTTCACGTACACCCTCGACATGACGAAGGCCGGTGCGGACCGCATCGTCGTGGACTCGGTCAAGCTGAACGGCGCGGCGATCGACCCCGCCAAGACCTACCGGGTCGCGATGAACGAGTTCCTCGCGGGCGGCGGTGACGGCTTCACCGTCCTGAAGGAGCACAAGAACAAGCTGGTCGGCCCGTCCGACCTGGACTGCTTCAACGCCTACCTGATGAAGTCGACGGCCGCGACCCCGATCGCCCCGCCGGCGGCGGACCGGATCACGGTCATCAAGTAGTACTGGTAGTAGAGGTAGTGCCGGTAGTACCGGTGGCATGCCCGAAGGGGCGGTGGGCTTCTCGCCCGCCGCCCCTTCGGCGTTCTCATTCGCGCCAGAACAGGTGGTGCGTCACGCCGCTCGGGCTGGGTACGACGTCCAGGTGGTAGCGGTCGAGCAGTTCGTCCGGCGACTCCCACAGGCGCGCCCCGGCTCCGAGCCGCACCGGTGAGACCGCCACGTGCAGGGTGTCGACGAGGCCGGCGTCGAGGAACTCCCGGATGGTGGTGGCCCCGCCGCCGAGCCGGACGTCCTTGCCCCGCGCCGCCTCCCGCGCCTGCTCGAGCACGGCCGCCGGCTCGCCGTCGACGAAGTGGAACGTGGTGTCGGAGAGGGTGAACGAGGGGCGCGCGTGGTGGGTCATGACGAACACCGGGGTGTGGAACGGGGGCTCCTCGCCCCACCAGCCGCGCCACCCGTGGTCCTGCCAGGGGCCGCGCTGCGGCCCGAACTTGTTGCGGCCCATGATCTCGGCGCCGATGTTGTGGGCGAAGTCCCGGGTGAAGTAGTCGTCGAGGCCGCGGCTGCCCCCGGGATCGGTGCGGTTGGGCCAGCTCGCCGTCGCGCCGGCCCAGGCGAACATCTGACCGGGATCGGCGTGCCCGAACGGCCTCTCCAGGCTCTGGCCCTCACCGGCGCCGAACCCGTCGACGGAGACGCAGAAGTTCTGGACCCTCAGTAGCTGGCTCATGTGTTCCCTCCGGATGTCGGTGTCCACAACTGTGGAGACTGCCGGGGGGAGCCGGACTCATCGCCGTGGACGCGGCCGGTCACCACCCGCTCGGCCTACCCTGTCTACCCGAGGCCGGCGAGGAACTTGCGTACGGCCTCGTTGAACCCCTGCGGGTCTTGGAAAGGCACGAAGTGGTCGCCGTCCAAGGGTGCGTACGAGGTCCCCGGCCGCCGGGTGGCCATCGCGTCGGCCACCTCCTGCGGGAGCGCCGCGCTGCGGGTGCCGTGGATGAGCAGCGCCGGGCAGTCGCTCGCGAGCCAGGCGTCCCAGTGGTCGCCGCGGCAGCCTTCGATCGAGTCGAGCTGGTCCTGCGGGTGGAACGGCAGGCGCCAGCCCGTCCCGTCGGTGAGCGGGCGCAGTGCCTGCCCGACGATCTGGGAGCCGACCGGTCCGGCGGCGGTGAGGAGTTCCTCGGCGGTGGCGGCGGTGTAGAGCATGCCGTTCAGGAAGCCGAACCAGTCGGACTCGGCGGGGTGGACCTGCACCGTGGCGTCGACGTCGATGAGCGCGCTGACCCGGTCGGGGTGGGCGGCGGCCAGGTGGAGGGCGTTGAGCCCGCCGAGGCTGTAGCCGAGGACGGCCACCGGCTCCTGCAGGCCGAGGTGGTCGAGCAGGGCGACGGCGTCGGCGACGTATCCCTCGCGGGTGTAGTCGGGGGCCCGGTCGGAGTCGCCGTGGCCGCGCTGGTCGGGGGCGATGACCCGCCACTCCTCGCCGAGGGCCTCGGCGAGCCCGATGAAGGCGCCGCCTTCGGACATGCCGCCGTGCAGGGCGAGCAGCGGACGGCCGGTGCCGCCGAAGTCCAGGTAGGAGAGGGTGCGGTCGTCGATCTTCAGCTCGTGGCGCACGGCTGGTGCCTCCCGTGGATCCGTCTTCCGTGGAACTTCCGATGGCTGAAGCCTGCCAGCGTTTGGGCGTCTGCGCAATACGTTCGTTTAGCGCGCTTGCCCAAGTCGGTGGCGCGGCTACGATCCCGGCATGGGAAATCGCGAGGACCTGCTGGCCGGAGCCCGGCGCTGCCTGGAGGAGAAGGGGTATCTGCGCACGACCGTGCGCGATATCGCCACGGCCTCGAACGTGAGCATGGCCGCGATCGGCTACCACTTCGGATCGCGCGACGCCCTGCTCAACCAGGCGCTCTTCGACGCCATGGCGGAGTGGGCCGCCGGGTCGGGGCGGCTCCTCGGGCAGGGGGACACCGCTGAGGAGCGGTACGCCGACACCTGGGACCGCAAGATCCGGGACTTCGGCGAGATGCGCTGGCTGTGGACCGCCTCCGTCGAGGCCTTCGTCCACGCGCAGTCCCAGCCGGAGCTGCTCGCGATCCTGGCGGAGGGGCAGCGCCACAATCGGCGCATGGTGGCCGCCGGGCTGGCCGGAGTGCCCGTGGAGGAGGTCGCCGAGGAGGACGTACGGTCCCTGGGCTCGCTGCACATCGCGCTGCTCAGCGGCGTGATGGTGCAGTGCCTGACCGATCCGGAGCAGGCGCCGAACGGCCGCGAACTCGCGGCGGGGCTGCGCCGCATGGCGGAGTTGCTGGAGGGGTAGGCCGCTTCTCCCGGGGCGGGTCGGGGGTGGCCGGCTCCGCCGGGACCTGCGGGCGTTGCCTACCCGTGGGTAGTGGAATTGACGTGCGCACGCCATAATCTGCCCACCATCGGGTCGGCAAAGGGGCGGGCATGGGCATGGAGCGACGGGCGTTTCTGGTCGGAGCACTGGCTACGGGAATCGCCGTCGGGCTCGGCGCACCGCCCGCGGCGGCTGCGGCCCTCGGCACCCAGGACTGGATGGCCGGCCTGTCCGACGCCACTGCCCTGCAGCGGATGACCATCCCCGGCACGCACGACTCGGGCGCACGCCAGGGCGGGCTCTACGTGGCCTGCCAGAACACCTCGATCGCCGAGCAGCTCGACTCCGGCATTCGCTTCCTCGACGTCCGCTGCCGGGTGACGGGCGGATCGTTCGCCATCCACCACGGGTCCTTCTATCAGGGCCTGATGTTCGGGGATGTGCTGGTGGCCTGTGCGAACTTCCTCGCCGCCCATCCGTCCGAGACCGTTCTGATGCGGCTCAAGCAGGAGTACTCGACCGACAGCGACGCGACGTTCCGCGCTGTCTTCGACGACTACCTCGATCGTCGCGGGTGGCGCCCGATCTTCCGGATCGCCGATGCGCTGCCGAACCTGGGGCAGGCCCGCGGGAAGGTGGTCCTGCTCGCCGACAACGGCGGGCTGCCGGGCATGCGCTACGGGGACGGGAACGTCTTCGACATCCAGGACGACTGGAACGCCGAGCCCTTCGCCAAGCGCGGCAAGATCGAGAACCACTTCCGCAAGGCCGTCCAGCAGCCCGGAAAGCTCTTCGTGAACTACACCAGCACCTCGGCCTACATGCCCCCGCGCTGGAACTCCGACCGGCTCAACCCCCAGGTGCACGCCTTCGTCGACGGCGGGGAGATGGCCGGCCGCACCGGGCTCGGGATCGTCCCGATGGACTTCCCCAACACCCGGTCCGGCCTGGTGGCCTCACTGATCCGGCACAACTGACGGCGGCGGGGCCGGCGCCCCCGGGATGCGCAGCAGCGCCTCCGTGCCCGGGCCGCCGTCGGCCGCCGCCCGCAGCTCGGCGCTGCCGCCCGCGCGTGCCGCCGTACGGGCCACGATCGACAGGCCGAGCCCGCTGCCGGGCAGGGCGCGGGCCGACGGGGAGCGCCAGAACCGCTCGAAGACGTGCGGGAGCTCCTCGGCCGGGATGCCGGGCCCGTGGTCCCGTACGGTCAGCTCGCCCGCCCGCAGCGTCACCTCGACCGCGCCGCCCGGCGGGCTGAACTTCACGGCGTTGTCCAGGATATTGACCACGGCCCGTTCCAGCGCCGCCGCCTCGCCCCGTACGTACCAGGGCTCCAGGGAGGAGGTGAAATCCAGCTCGGGACCGCGCAGCCGGGCCCGGGACAGGGCCGCGTCCGCGATCTCGTGCAGGGCCACCACCTGGAGCGGGCTTCCGGCCCCGGCGTCCGGCCGGGACAGCTCCTGGAGGTCGCCGATCAGTGAGGCGAGCTCCGTCATCTGCGCCTTCACCGAGGCCAGCAGGTCCTTGCGGTCCTCGGGCGGGATGGCCCGGCCCGTCTCCTCGCTGCGGGCGAGGAGCTCGATGTTGGTGCGCAGCGAGGTGAGCGGGGTGCGCAGCTCGTGTCCGGCGTCCGCGATCAGCTGGGCCTGCCGCTCCTGGGAGGAGGCGAGGGCCGCGGTCATCGAGTTGAAGGACCGCGACAGGCGGGCGATCTCGTCGTCGCCCTCGTCGGGGATGCGGACGGTGAGGTCCTCGGTACGGGCGATGTGCTCTACGGCGTCGGTGAGTTCGTCGACGGGCTGGAGTCCCGTACGGGCCACCCACAGGCCGGCCGCGCCCGCGCCGACGACTCCGATTCCGGAGACGAGGAGCAGCACCCAGGCCAGGGTGGACAGCGGCTTGTCGACGTCGGCGAGGGGCTTGGCCACGACCAGTGCGGCAGGCTGCTGGTCGACCAGGGCGCGCTGGGAGTAGACGCGGATCGGGACCCCGTCGGAGGTGGTCGAGTCGTACAGGACGTCGCCGCTGCGACGCTGGGCGACCTCCAGGTCGGCACTGGTGACCTGCAGGGTGTTCTTGCCGTCGATCCAGCAGTGCGAGCCGTCGGCCAGCACGATCTGGACCTGCGCGCTGAGGTTGTTGGCGGGCCGGTCCGGCAGCGCACCGCCCGGCTTGCAGCCGATCGCCCGGTACACCTGGTTGGCCTGGGCCTCGGCGTTGGTGGCGCGCAGCGAGCTGTCGAGCTGGTCGCGCAGCTGGCCGCGCACCATCACCCACGACACCGCGGCCACCGCCGCGACGGCCACCGCCACCGCGGTGGCCACCAGCAGCGCGAGGCGCGAGCGCAGCGGGAGCGCGCGGAATCTGGCGACCGGGCTCACTCGGGCCCGCTCTCGCCGGCGCGCAGTACGTAGCCCACGCCGCGCACGGTGTGGACCACGCGGGGTTCGCCGCCGGCCTCGGTCTTGCGGCGCAGGTACATCACGTACACGTCCAGGGAGTTGGAGCTGGGCTCGAAGTCGAAGCCCCAGACGGTCTTGAGGATCTGCTCCCGGGTCAGGACCTGGCGCGGGTGCGCCAGGAACATCTCCAGCAGCGTGAACTCGGTACGCGTCAGCTCCACCGGCCGCCCGCCCCGGGTGACCTCGCGGGTCGCGAGGTCCATGCGCAGGTCGCCGAAGGCCAGCGCGTCCTCAGGCGCCCCTTCGCCGGGGCGCGGGGCGGCGTACGAGCTGCGGCGCAGCAGCGCGCGGACGCGGGCGAACAGCTCGTCGAGCTCGAACGGCTTGACGAGGTAGTCGTCGGCGCCCGCGTCGAGGCCGGTGACGCGGTCGCCGACGGTGTCCCGGGCGGTGAGCATCAGGATCGGGGTGACACTGCCGGAGGAGCGCAGCCGGCGGGCCGCCGTCAGCCCGTCCATCCGGGGCATCTGGATGTCCAGGACGATCAGGTCGGGGGCGTACGAGGCCGTCTTGTCGAGGGCGTCGAGCCCGTCGACGGCCGTCTGCACGTCGTACCCCTCGAAGGCGAGGCTGCGGCGCAGGGCCTCGCGTACGGCGGGCTCGTCGTCGACGACGAGGATCCGCGCTTCGCCTTCGGCGGGATTCATTTGTCCCCCTGGGTGGTGGTGTTCGGTGCGGGCGGGCGTCTCCCAGCCTCGCACGGCGGGCTAATAGGAGGTGCCGTAGCCGTTGGTGGCGCTGCCGCCGCTGTCGGTCGAGCCGGTGCCGCCCGGGCCGCCCTTGCGCAGGGAGTCCAGGTCGGCCTTGATCGTGTTGACCGGGATGGCGAATCCGAGGCCGACGCTGCCGGCGGTGGAGTTGCCGTTGGAGGGGGAGTAGATCGCGGAGGGCATGCCCACGATCTCGCCGTTCATGTTGACGAGGGCGCCGCCGGAGTTGCCCGGGTTGAGGGAGGCGTCGGTCTGGATGGCCTTGTAGGTGGTGGTGTCCGAGCTGGTCTTGCCGTTGAACTGCTGACCGCCGAAGGAGAACGGCCAGCCGCCGGTGTCCTGCCGGGGGGACTGGCGCTGCTCGGACTTGTCCACGGTCACGTCGCGGTTGAGCGCGGAGACGATGCCGCTGGTGACGGTGCCGGTGAGGCGGTCGGGGGAGCCGATGGCGACGACCTCGTCGCCGACCTTGACGTTGTCGGAGTTGCCGAGCGTGGCGGCCTTGAGGCCGCTCGCGCCCTCGAGCTTGATGAGGGCCAGGTCCTTGTCGGGGTCGGTGCCGACGATCTTGGCCTTGTACTTCTTGCCGTCGCTCATCGTCACCTCGATCTCGGAGGCGCCGGCAACGACGTGGTTGTTGGTGACGACCTCGCCGCCGGAGGTGACGACGATCCCGGAGCCGGTGCCCTGGCCGGAGGAGGTGCGGGTGTCGATGCGGACCACGGAGGGGCTGACCTGCTCGGCGACGCCGGAGACGGTGCCGTTGCCGGACTGCGAGACGTTGGTGCCGTTGACCCCGCCGCCGGTGCCGTTCTGTTGGGCCATCAGCTGCTGGACCGCGGCCGCGGTGCCGCCGCCGATCACGGCCGCGGCGAGCGCCACGGCGGCCAGCAGCGCGACGGGTTTCTTGGCGCGGGGCGCGGGGGCGGCCGCGTGGGCGGGCCCGTGCGGGGCGGCGCCCCAGGTGCCCCAGCCGCCGGAGCCGGAGCCGCCGGAGCCGGAGCCGCCGGAGCCGGTGGCCGCCGGGACGGTCTCGCCCTGGATCACCGGGGGCTGGTGCGCCTCGTGCCAGCCGGGTGCGGCGGGCGGGTAGGCGGGCGGCGGCGGGTAGGCCGCCTCCTGGGCGAGCCGGTCACGTCCGCGCTGCCAGTCCTCGCCGAAGGGGGCGGGCTGCTGGGGGCGGTGTTCCTGGGGGTACTCGCCTTCGCGGCGGAAGCTCTCGGTCATGGCTACGACTCTGGGCGCCGATGATGAGAGCTTCCTGAGTCTGGCCTGAGAAGCCCGACAGAACCGTGTATGCCCGATATAAGTGCGCTTTCGCGGACCCTCGGCCTCCGGTATGTTGAACGCGTTCAATAAACGTGTTCGGTGCGAGAAGAGGGGCCGAGGTGCTGCGCAGCGTGCTGAACGGCTTCGCCAGGGCCCTCCTGGTCGTCGGCAAGATCCTGCTGGCCTGGACGGCGACCATTGCCGCCATCTTCGTCCTGCTGGTCCTCCCGGTCCTGGCGGTGCTCCTCGTGTACTGAAGCGAATGAGGAGCGGGATGCGGGGCAGACCCCCGGTCTTCGGGCCAGACCGCCGGACGGCTAACGGCAGCCGCAGGAGCGGCGGATGACCAGGGCCGACGGGAACTGCTTCAGCCGCTCGCGCCGGGAGCCCGACACGCGTACGGAGTCGTCCAGGACGAGGTCCACGGCCGCGCGGGCCATCGCCGGGCGGTCGGAGGCGATGGTGGTCAGGGGCGGGTCAGTGAGGGCCGCCTCCTTGACGTCGTCGAAGCCGGCCACGGCCAGTTCCCCGGGTACGTCGATGCGCAGCTCGCGCGCGGCCCGGAGCACGCCGATGGCCTGGTCGTCGGTGGCGCAGAAGATCGCCGTCGGGCGGTCCGGCCGGGCCAGGACCTCCAGGGCCACCTTGTACGCGTCGTAGCGGTTGTACGGGGCCTCGATGAGGCGTCCTTCGGTGGAGCGGCCGGACTCCAGCATGGCCCGGCGCCAGCCCTCGACGTGGTCGGCCACCGGGTCGCCGACCGACGGGGTGTTCTCGACCCCGCCGATGCAGGCGACGTACGCGTGGCCGTGCTCCAGCAGGTGCCGGGTCGCCATCTGGGCCCCGCCGATGTCGTCCGTGATGACGGCGACGTCGTCGATGGCCTCGGGGCGCTCGTGGAGCAGCACCACCCGGGCGTCCCAGGCCTCGATCTCGGAGGCGGCCTGCTCGCTCATGCCCTGGCTGACCAGGATCAGGCCCGAGACCCGCATCCCGAGGAAGGCCCGCAGGTAGTGGACCTCGCGCTCGGTGCGGTAGTCGGAGTTGCCGACCAGCACCATCTTTCCGCGGTCGGCTGCGGCCTGTTCGACCGCGTGCGCCATCTCCGCGAAGAACGGCTGGCGCGCGTCGGGGACGATCATGCCTATGAGGTCGGTGCGCCGCGAGGCCATCGCCTGGGCGACCCGGTCCGGGCGGTAGCCCAGGTCCTTGATCGCGGCGAGGACACGCTCGCGCGTGGCCGGGGCAACCGGCCGGGGTCCGTTGTTGATGACGTAGCTCACGACGGCGGTAGACGTACCCGCAAGTCGTGCCACGTCATCCCGCGTCACCTTGGCCACACGCCGGAGTCTACGCGGGGTGACCTACCTCTGGGCAGGGCGTCCTGCCGAGTGGATGCTCACAGCCTCTTCGGCCGACCGGGTGACGGCCGAAGAGGCCTGCGCGGAAGCCTGCGCGGCGGCCTTCGCGGCGGCCTGGGCCGCGGCCTCCGCCGCCGCCCGCTCCACCTTCTCAGGCGTGACGAAGCGGTAGCCGACGTTACGGACCGTACCGATCAGCGACTCGTGCTCGGGGCCGAGTTTCGCGCGCAGGCGCCGGACGTGCACGTCGACCGTGCGGGTGCCGCCGAAGTAGTCGTAGCCCCAGACCTCCTGGAGCAGCTGCGCGCGGGTGAAGACCCGGCCCGGGTGCTGCGCGAGGTACTTGAGCAGCTCGAACTCCTTGAAGGTCAGGTCCAGGACCCGCCCCTTCAGCTTCGCCGAGTACGTGGCCTCGTCGACCGACAGGTCGCCGTTGCGGATCTCCATCGGGGAGTCGTCCGAGCCCAGCTGCTGACGGCCGGTGGCCAGCCGCAGCCGGGCCTCGACCTCGGCGGGGCCCGCGGTGTCCAGCAGTACGTCGTCGATGCCCCAGTCGGCGGTGACGGCGGCCAGGCCGCCCTCGGTCACGACGAGGATCAGCGGACAGCCCGGCCCGGTGGAGCGGAGCAGCTGGCACAGCGACCGCACCTGCGGGAGGTCGCGGCGGCCGTCCACGAGGATCACGTCGGCGCCCGGGGTGTCCACGAGCGCCGGGCCCTCGGCCGGGGCCACCCGGACGTTGTGGAGGAGCAGGCCGAGGGCGGGCAGCACCTCGGTCGACGGCTGCAGGGCGTTGGTGAGCAGCAGGAGAGAGCTCATGCCCGACCACCTGCCCGGGTCGGACGGTGGTGCACGGATCGCTGGTCCATCACGTCGGTTCCTCCTCGGTCCCGTCGAGGACGTGCGTGTTCTGCTTCGTACGGTGTCGTGCTCGGTCCCGCCGGCGTCCTCGCGGCCCCGCGCCCTGGGGCCTTCGGGGACGGCCAGTGTTCCCGCTTCGTTCAACGTGCTGAAAGCACAAAAGGACCCGGGGGCAACGTTGCCCGGATCCTCTCGCCGCCAGAATAGCCCACCGGCCCTTTCCGGGCCGAGGCCTCTTCCGCTTCCGATTCTGTGGTTCCTGCCACGCCCGCGCCCTGCGTATGCCCCGGTTTCACCGGATCGGGGGCCCGCCGAGCGGTGCGACGGGGCCGACCGGGCGCACCCGGGGCGCGCGGAAGCACGCGGGGGTCGGGCGCCCGAGGGGCCATCATGGAGGCCGACGGTAGAGAGCCGACGATAGGAGCTGCAGTGGCAACCGGAACCATCCGCTACTGGGCGGCGGCCAAGGCCGCGGCCGGGAAGGCGGAGGAGCCGTACTCGGCGCGCACACTGGCCGAGGCGCTCGACGCCGTGCGGGAACGCCACCCCGGGGAGCTGACCCGGGTCCTGCTGCGCTGCTCCTTCCTCGTGAACGACGAGCCCGTGGGCAAGCGCCCGCACGATGCCGTCCTGCTGACCGAGGGGGGCACCGTAGAGGTGCTCCCGCCGTTCGCGGGCGGGTGAGCGGAAACCGATGAGCACCCCCGAGGAACAGCAGCAGCCCCAGCAGCCCCAGCACCAGCAGCACCAGGACCCGTACGGGACCCAGACCTGGCAGTCCGACACGTGGGACACCGGCTACCAGCCGGTGCAGCCCCCGCTGGGCGCCGTCCCGGGCCAGCCCGTGGCCCCGGAGGGCTGGTTCCGCGACGAGGCCCAGGCCGGCTCCGCCGGCGAGAGCGCGGCCGTCCCGGGCCAGGCCCCGTCCGGCGCCCCCTGGCCGGATGCCCCCGGCACCGGAGCGCCGCACCAGGTTCCGGCTTCCGCGCAGGCGGGTGCCCCCTGGCCGGACGGATCCGGCGGCGCAGGAGTGCCGGCCCCGGGCCCGGCTTCCGCGCAGGCCGGTGCCCCCTGGCCTGACGGCTCCGGCACCCCCGGAGCGGGCGCCCCGTGGCCCGGGAACCCGGCTGCCGAGGCCTATCCGTCGTACCCGGCGCAGCAGGGCCAGGAGCCGGTCCCGTACCAGCAGGCCCCGGCGCAGCCGCAGCAGGCGGCCGCCCCCGAGGGCTGGTTCCGGGACGAGGTGCCCGCGCCGGCCCCCGCGCCGGAGTGGTCCCAGGCCGCGAGCCCCGCGTACGCGTCCCCGCAGGCCCCCGCACCTGCCTCGGCGGCGGAGACCGCGTACCTCCCGCCGTACCCGGGCCCGGACGCCGCCGTCCCGGCCCCGGCGTCGGCGGCCGAGACCGCGTACCTGCCCCCGTACCCCGGCCCGCAGGCGCAGGCCTCCGCCGAGGAGACCGCGTACCTGCCGCCCTACCAGGAGCCCCCGCAGGCTGCCTTGCCCGAGGGCTGGTTCCGGGACGAGGCCCCGGCCCCCGCTCCGGCCCCGGACTGGTCCCAGGGCGGCGCCGGAACGCCCGTCTCGGCAGCCGAGACGGCCTACCTGCCGCCCTACCCGGGCCCGGCGGAGCAGCAGCCGGAGGCCGCCGCGGAGCAGACGGCGTACCTGCCACCGCAGGCGGCCGCCCCCGAGCCCGCCGCAGGCGGCCCGGCAGGCGCCGCGGCGGACGAGACGGCCTACCTGCCGCCCGTCCCGGGCCAGGGCTCCGGCCCCGCCGCGCAGACCCCCGCCGAGCCCGCCGCAAGCGACACGGCCTGGTCGCCGCCCACCCTCGCCGGGAACACCCTGCGCGCCGTCGACCCAGCCCAGGCCCGCGCCGAGGGCCGGTCGCCGATCATCGACCCCGGCCCGCAGTCGGCCATACTGACCGCCGGCCTCGGCCTGCTGATGGCCCTCGCCGCCTTCCTCGGCCAGTACGCCGTCCTCGTCCCGCTGGTGGCCCTCCAGGGCCTCACCGCGGCCGGCTGGTTCCGGCTCAACGGCATGTGGCCGGCCCGCCAGGGCATCGCCCTCGCCTTCGCCGGAGCCCTCGTCGCCGACGCCGCCGTGCTCGCCGTGGACGACACGTACGGCCCCGGCGCGATCATCGGCACCCTCGGCGCGTGGGTGCTGATCACCCTCGTGCTCCAGCTGCGCAGCCACGCGGACCCCGACGAGCGGATGTACGGCCTGATGGCCTCGGTGGCCTCCGCCGCCCTCGCCATCGTCTGCGCGGGCTGGCTCGCGGCCGACACGGCCGCCGTGTCCGTGGGCGCGCTGGCCGTCGCGGTCGCCGTGTTCACCCGCGCCCTGCCGCTGCCCACCGCCCCCTCGGTCGGCGTCTCGCTGGCCGCGGCCGCCGGTGCGGGCCTCGTCGCCGGCGGGCTCACCGACGTCGGCGCGGGCGGGGCCCTGGTCGGGCTCGCGGCGGGGGTCTGCGCCCTGGTCGGGCTGCGCGTCGCCGCGTACGACTACCCGTCGAAGTTCGTGCACATGACGGCCGGCGTCGCGCTGCCGCTCGCCGTGGCGGCTCCCGCCGTGTACCTGATCGGCCGGGTGGTGAGCTGATCCGTCCCTGACAACGGGCATGGTCAACTAGGTCGCACGTACCGAATACCAGGGGAGGGGCACGTGCGGATCCTGCGCGTCGTCATGATCATCGGAGTGCTGCTGGGGGCCCTGTTCGCCGGCGCGGACCGGTTGGCGGTGAACTACGCCGAGAACCGGCTGGCCGAGAAGATCCAGGCCCAGCGGGGGCTCGCCGGGAGTTCAGAGGTGGACATCCACGGGTTCCCGTTCCTGACGCAGGCGCTCAGCCACGACCTGGACCGGGTGGACCTGAAGCTGCGGGGCGTCGAGGTGATGGCGGACGGCCGCAAGACGCGCCTCGCGGAGCTCGACGCGAGCTTCCGCGGGGTGAAGCTCGACGGGGACTACGGCGGCGGCACCGCCGCGCGCGCCGAGGGCTCCGGCCTCATCTCGTACGCGGACCTCACGACGGCCTCGCAGACCGGCGCGACCGTCTCCTACGGCGGGGCGCCGGGCAAGGTGAGGGTCACCGTGGCGGTGGACGTTTTCGGCAGGACCCTCAACCGCAGTGTCGTGTCGACCGTCACCCTGGTGGACGCGGAGGGCGGCAAGGGCGGCAAGATCGTCCGGGTGCGGGCCGACGAGGTGCCCGGCGAGGGCATCCCCGGCCTCGAACGGCTGGTCCGCAAGCGGACGGACTTCGACCGCGGTCTCGACTCCGGCCTGCCGACCGGGCTCCAGCTCACCGCCCTCACCACGGACGATGCCGGGCTGCACCTCACCCTCGGCGGTACGAACGTGGTGCTGGCCGGATCGTGAGACGGTGGGGTCCGATCCGCAGAAGGGCGGGCCCGCCAAGGGCTCCCCGGGGCGGCGGAGCGGCCGATCGGGCGACTCGCATCCCAATATACGGACCATCCTGTCTCGGGATATGACACGCCGGTGACAGGGCGGCTGATTCGTCCCTACGATCCATGGCTATGAAGCATCAGCAGGCGGACCTCACGAAGCGACGGGCAGTAGACCTGTGTCGCGTCGCCGCCATGCTCTGTCGATCCATGTGACTTGTGAGCGCTCCCGCTCCGTACGACCGGACGACGGCCGCCAGACCGGCCCTTCCCGCGTGACCGCACCCGCCTCCTGATCCCTGATGCCTCCCCGCTCAGGCTCTCGAGCGCACCCGCAGGCGCGCAGCAGCACCGCAGTACCCGTACCGCCCCGCCGCACACTGCCCCGGAGGAGAACACCATGAGCCGCAGCGACGTCCTCGTAGACGCCGACTGGGTCGAGGCCCACCTGAACGACGCCAACGTCGTCATCGTCGAGGTGGACGAGGACACGTCCGCGTACGACAAGAACCACATCACCAACGCCGTCCGGATCGACTGGAAGCAGGACCTCCAGGACCCGGTCCGCCGCGACTTCGTGGACCAGGAGGGCTTCGAGAAGCTCCTCTCCGCCAAGGGCATCTCCAACGACGACACCGTCGTCCTCTACGGCGGCAACAACAACTGGTTCGCGTCCTACGCGTACTGGTACTTCAAGCTCTACGGCCACCAGGACGTCCGCCTCCTCGACGGCGGCCGCAAGAAGTGGGAGCTCGACTCCCGCGACCTGGTCGACGGCAAGGACGTCCCGAACCGCCCGGCCACCGAGTACAAGGCCAAGGCCCAGGACACCTCGATCCGCGCCTTCCGCGACGACGCCGTCGCCGCGATCGGCACCAAGAACCTGGTGGACGTCCGCTCGCCCGACGAGTTCTCCGGCAAGCTGCTCGCCCCGGCCCACCTCCCGCAGGAGCAGTCGCAGCGTCCGGGTCACATCCCGAGCGCCCGCAACATCCCGTGGTCGAAGAACGCCAACGACGACGGCACCTTCAAGTCGGACGAAGAGCTGACCGCCCTCTACCAGGCCGAGCAGGTCGACCTGGCGAAGGACACCATCGCCTACTGCCGCATCGGTGAGCGCTCCGCGCTCACGTGGTTCGTGCTGCACGAGCTCCTGGGCCAGGAGAACGTCAAGAACTACGACGGCTCCTGGACCGAGTACGGCTCGCTCGTCGGCGTGCCGATCGAGCTCGGCGCCAACAAGTAACCACTGGCGGCGGGCACGCGACGCCCTCGCAGTAAGACGTACGACCTCTCTAGGACAGGACAGAGAACATGTGTGGAGCACAGATCGGCGGGCCCGACCTCGCGACGCTGAAGCCCGGTGAGACCGCGATCCAGGGCCAGATCACCCAGGGTGGCGAGCCGGTGTCCGGCTACGTCCGCCTGCTGGACTCGACCGGCGAGTTCACCGCCGAGGTCCCGACCTCGGCCACCGGCCAGTTCCGCTTCTACGCGGCCCCCGGCTCCTGGACGCTGCGCGCGCTCGTCCCGGGTGCCAAGGCCGACCGCGCTGTCGTGGTCGCCGAGGCCGGCGGCGTGACGGACGTGGCGATCGCGGTCTGACCGACCGTGCTCGCGCACTGAACGACCGGCCGAAGGGCCGCACCCCAGGGGGTTGGACGCCACTGGACGGGGTGCGGCCCTTCGTGCTGTTGCCGTCCGGCTCTACGCTGAAGGCATGTACGCGCGGCGTCGGCGCATCTATTTCCTGCTCATGGGCGGATGCCTGTTCCTCTTCGTCTCCGCCTGGTCCTTCGTGCGCCTGCTCTCGGTGGAGGCGGCGGTGGCCCTGTGCGTGGTCGCCATGGTGATCCCGCCGGTGGCCGCGGTGATCGCGAACCGGCGCGGGCCGGACGACCGGTGGTGGGACGACCCCTCGGGCGATCCGAAGTCCGACGAATGGTGGGACGAGCTGGACGGGAAACGGCGCCACGAGGACTAGACGCGGCGAGATGAGAATGTAATAGGCATTCATACAACCGCTCCCCCCTGGAACGGGTCATGGCTACGCGCGGGAATTCAGCCCGTGCCTCCAGTCCTGTGGGGGGACTCCTTTGGAACACGAACAGACCATCCCCGAGCAACGGAGAGAGGCGGAGACCGGACCGGAGCCGGACAGTTCGGCCCCGCTTTCCGCCCCGGCCGCCGAGGCCGTCGACGCCGAAACCGCCGCCGTCCCGCGCCGCCGCCGCGGCCGTACGACGCTCCTGATCGCGGGCGCGGCCGCCCTCGGCGTCCTCGCCGGCACGGTCACCGGTTACGCGGTCCAGTACCACCGCGAACCGACCGCGCTGCCGCCGCTGGCACAGCAGAAGATGGCAGGCGCGGGGCCGGTCGCAGCCAACGACGCGACCAGTGATCGTTCGATCAACGCCAACCGCTGGGACAAGTCGGACGAGGACCTGGCCAAGAAGCTCCTGGAGCCCCCGGGTGGGGCGAAGGACGTGGAGTCGGGGGATCAGTCGGCGGACGAGTTCTCGGCGGACTACTACAAGGAGCCGAACAGGGGCTTTCCCAACCTGGTCGGTCATGGTGTGCGGCGGATCGCCAAGGCGAGGTGGCAGGACGGCGAGCACGAGTTCGTGGAGATCCGGCTGCTCCAGTTCCAGGGCCGCTCCGGGGCCGAGTATTTCCTGAACAGCCCGATGGGCTACATGGCGAAGGACGAACACGCGGGCAACGGCGGATACACCCTGCCCGGGGTGCCGGCCGAATTCGGGCACGCCTGGCTCTACAACGTGAGGGAGAAGGCCGGCTACCACCCCCTGCGCCAGGGCCGTGCGGTCATCCGGCGCGGGGACATCGTCATCGACGTCGTGATCACCAACAAGCGGGGCGACCTCACCGAGGGCGAGATCAACGAACTCGCCAAGCGACAGTTGGAGCGGCTGTGAGCGACCAGACGAACGAGGACTGGACCGATGCGGACGAGGGCCAGGAGCTCCTCGCCTCCGCCCGGGCTCCCCGCGAGACGAACCGCAGGACGGTCGCTCTGATCGCCGCCGGCATTGGACTGGCGGTTCTTGCCGGTGGTGGCTTCTGGGCGTCGGCGCGGCTCGAGGCGGCCGACCGGACCGCCGAGACCCAGTACTGGATGCCTGCCGAGGCCGCCTCGTCGAAGGGGGCGGAGCCTGCCCCGACGGTGCCGCCCAACGAACTCGTCGCGAAGCTGTTGCCGCTGGAAACCAACTACCTGCCGGGCCCCGACATGGACGGTGAAGGCAACAACTTCTACGTGTCGGGTGAACGGGCGTTGCAGACGCTCAAGGATTCAGCGTCGGGCCTGTCCGGTGCCGAGCGAGCCGAACGGGACAAGGCGCTCGCCGGGCTGAAGCTCAAGGGTTTGGCCGGCCGCAGCTTCTTCAGCAACCCGGACGTAGCCGTGACCGAGATCGAGCTGATGCAGGCTGACCCGCAGGCCCTCGCCACCCTCTCGGAGGTCAACAAGAAGCTCCTCGACGTCCTGGAGAAGGTCGTCGGCAAGCGGCAGGCGCCGACCGTGAACGGCTTCCCACAGGCCAAGTGCGTGCTGTTCGACGTCGTCGACGAGCGGCCGGACAAGGACGAGAAGTCGAAGCTCGACTCCCTCGAGTGCGTGGCAGTTGAAGGAGACGTGCTCGTAACGTTTCGGACCTACGGATACCGGATTCCGGTGGACGCTTCGGTCGACCTGTTCAAGAAACAGCTGAACCACCTGAAGTCCCCTGGGGAGTCCGCGTGACCGAGCAGAACATCACCGGCGCGGTCTACGCCGTCGAGCTGGAGTCACTTCAGGGCGTGGAGACCCTGGTCACCGACCCCGTGCCGAAGGACCGCCGCAAGGTGTTCGCCGCCCTGCGCTGGACGGCCGCCGTGCTCGCCTTCGCCGTGGCGGGGGCAGGGACCGCGTACGGAGTCATGAGGCCGGAGCGGACGGACCTTCCCGGGCTTTCCACCCTGTCCGACGGCCGCTGGACGTACCCCGCGCAAGCCCGGCCCGAGCTTCCGGCGGGTGCTCCGCTGCCCAGGGCTGCGGACAACAGGGATGGTACGCACTACGGGGACCTGCGCGGTCTGCTGCTCACGGCCCCCGAAGGTGCCAAGCCCGACGAGGGCGTCAAGGCCGACAAGGACGGGGTGGTGACACCCGAGGCCTTCCTGGAGGAGTACGCGGCCGAAAGCCGGCCCAAGCTGAAGGAGTCCTTCGAGTGGGAGGGAGTCCGGAAGATCGTCGGGCGGGGCTGGACGATGCCCGACGGCACCCGCACCCGTGTTTACCTGCTGCGCTTCCACTCCTCTGGCTTCGTCGACACCTTCAAGGGCTGTGACATCAATGCGCGGCTGAACGGTGTCTCGACGCTGGAGCCGGACACGGTCTGGAGCAAGACCAAGGCTGAGCAGCCCACTGGCGTCCCGCAGGACCCGCAGGGGCCGGGCACCCTCAGCTCCGGCGACATCAGCGTGTACCGGGAGGCGAAGCCCGTCCTCGGTGACGAGCAGACCAAGCTCGGCTGCCTCCAGGCGGATGATGTCCAGGCCGTGATCGTTCAGACCCGCAAGGGGGAGGTGGCCACCGTCCCCTTTCACCAGACGGTGATCCTGCAGAGCCAGCTGCTCAGCTGATCGGCGGTACGGCCCGCCTCACACAGTGCGCCGGTCCCCGGGCCAGTAGGTTTGGGGACCGGCCATGGCCTTCACTGGCCTGGCGGTCAAGAAGCTGTACCAGGGTCAGCGCTGAGCATCGGCTCGACAGCCGGCCTGGCAGACCGCCCCGGAACCCCTCCCACAGCTCGCCTGAGCGGCCATTCATGGTCCAGATCCCGTCCGACCTGAACCCCGGCCTCGTCCCGGGTGCCAAGGCCGGCGGCGTGATCGCGAACCGGCGCGGGCCGGACGACCGGTGGTGGGGCGAGCTCGACCGGAAGCGGCGCCACGAGGACTGGACCCGGCGAGATAAGAATGTAATAAGCATTGATACAACCGCTCCCCTCTGTGACGGGTCATGGGTAGGCACGGGTATTCAACCTGTGCCTCCAGTCCTGTGGGGGACTCCTTTGGAACACGAACAGACCATCCCCGAGCAGCGGAAAGAGGCGGAGAACGCACCGGAATCGGACACTCCGACCCTGCTCTCCACCCCGGCCGACGGCCCTGAGGCCGCTACCGCCGAAGCCGAAGCCGCCGCCGTCCCGCGCCGCCGGCGCGGCCGTACGACGCTCCTGATCGCGGGCGCGGCCGCACTCGGCGTCCTCGCCGGCGCGGTCACCGGCTACGCGGTCCAGTACCACCGCGAACCGACCCCGCTGCCGCCGCTCGCGCAGAAGGTCGTCACACCGAAGGCGCTGGCGCCCGACGCCGCGACGACGAACAAGACGATCAACGCCAACCGCTGGCACAAGACGGACGACGACCTCACCAAGCTCCTGGTCGAGCCGCCGAAGGGCGCGAAGGAGGTGGAGGGCGCCGGTTACGAGTCCCTCGACTGGTTCGCCACGAACTTCGAGAAGCCGGACTCGGGCCTGCGCCACGTCGTGAACGACAACCTCCGCCGCGTCGTGTCGACGGCGTGGACCGAGGGCGAGGACATCGCGGTCGAGGTACGGCTGCTGCAGTTCCGTGAACGCTCCGAGGCGGAGGACTTCCAGCAGGGCCAGACCCGCTACCGGGAGAAGGACGCGGGCAACTCCGGTGTGTCCATCCCGGGTGTCTCCGACGAGGTCGGGCACGTGTGGGTGGCGTCGAAGACCGAGGAGAAGCCGGGCTACTACCCGGTGCGCATCGCGACGGCGGAGGCCCGCCGCGGGGACATCGTCGTGGAGATCTTCTACTACGAGAAGCGCGGCAGGAAGATCGCCGAGAGCGTTCTCATCGACCTGGCCAAGCGACAGCTGGAGCGACTGTGACCGAGCCGCAGAACGAGACGAACCCGGCTCCCGAGGTGTCGCAGGCCGCCCCGGCGCCCGCGCCGACCGCCGCTGCCCCTGAGGCCCCTGCGGCGCCCGTGGTCTCTGAGGCCCCCGAGGCCCCTGAGGCCCCCGTTGAGGCCGCCCCGGAGGCCGGCGCGGCGCCGGTGAAGCCCGCGCGGCGACCGCTCAACCGCAGGAAGCTGGCCCTCGCCGCCGCAGGCGTGGCCGCCGCCCTCCTCGTGGGCGGTGCCGCGTGGGGCGCTTCCGCGATCGCCGATGCCGACCGCGACGCGCCCACCGCCTACTGGACGCCCGAGGGCGAGAGCCTCGCGAGCACCGAGACGCCGGCCGCCGTGCCGCCGAACGAGCTGTCGGGCAAGCTGCTGCCCGTGCCGAGCGGCTTCCGCCTGGGTCCGGACCTCGACGGTGACGGCAACAACTTCTTCATCTCCGGCGAGGCCGCCGTCGCGAGCTTCAAGGAGGCCCGCAACGGCCTGTCCGGAACCGAGCGCAAGAAGCGCGACGAGGCGTTCGCGGAGCTGAAGCTCAAGGGGCTGGCCGGACGCAGCTACGCCAAGAGCGGCGGCGAGATGGTGACGGAGGTCCGCCTGATGCAGGCCGACCCGAAGGCCCTCGGCCAGTTCTCCGAGATCAGCAAGAAGGTCCTCGACCTGCTCGGTGACGGGCGCGACGCACCGAAGGTGGACGGCTACCCGGACGCCAAGTGCACGCTCCTCGCCATCGGGGAGGAGAAGGAGGAGAAGATCGACTCGCTCGACTGCGTGGTGGTCCAGGGCGACGTGCTCGTCAGCTTCAGCGCGTACGGCCCCAAGCCCTTCTCCGCGACCGACGCCGCGGCGTTCTTCAAGAACCAGCTGAGCCACCTGAAGACCCCCGGGGAGAGCGCGTGACCGAGCAGAACGCGACCGGAGCCGCGCCGGAACCGGTCGACACCGTCAAGGCACCGGCCGCCGCCCCGCAGGACGCGATTCCCGCACAGGCACCGGCCCCGGCCGCCGAGGCGACCGTCCCGGCCCCGGCAGCCCCGGCAGCCGCCGAGGCCCCGGCAGCCGCCGAGGTCCCGCAGGCCGCCGGGTCCGCCGAGGTGACCGCCTCCGGGGCGACCACCTCGGCCCCCGACACCGCCGAAGCCCCGCAGGCCCCGGCGCCCAAGGACCGCCGCAAGCTGTTCGCCTTCCTCCGCTGGACCGCCGCCGTCACCGTCTTCGCCGTTGCCGGCGCGGGCGTCGCGTACGGGGTCACGCGCCCCGAGCGCACCGACATCCCCGGGCTCTCCACGAAGGACGACGGCCGCTGGGTCTTCCCGCCGGTGGTCAAGCCCACGCTGCCGCCCGGTGCCCCCGTGCCCTTCGCGGAGGACAACAAGGACGGCATCCACTACGCGGCCGCCCTGGAACTCCTCGTCCCCGCCCCGAAGGGGTCCACGCAGGACCCCGCGCTGAAGGTGGAGAAGGACTCCGTGGTGTCCACGGACACCTTCCTCGAGGAGTACGAGCCCACCGCGCGCGAGAAGATGAAGCAGGGCTTCACCACCGAGAGCCTGCGCCAGATCGTCGGCCGCGGATGGGTCATGCCGGACGGCACCCGCACCCGTGTCTACCTGCTGCGCTTCCACTCCTCCGGGTTCGCGAACACCTTCGAGGGCTGCGGCATCAACATGAGCGTGAACGGCGTCAAGCGGATGGAGGCCGACGAGGCCTGGCGCAAGGTCAAGCTCTCCCAGTCCACGCCGTCGGACGTGACGCGCCTGTCCATGTACTCGGAGGCCCGCCCGTACGGCGACGAGCAGGTCCGGGTCGGCTGCGTCGATGCCGGAGACCTCCTGGCCGTGGTCTTCCAGACCCGCAAGGGCGAGGCGGCGACCGTTCCGTTCCACCAGACGGTGCTGCTGCAGGACCAGCTGCTGGACTGACCGGCGGTACGGCCCACCTCACACAGTGCGCCGGTCCCCGGGCCAGTAGGCTTGGGGACCGGCCCCGTACAGCCCCAGAAACGAATTCCGAGGAGCACCCCGTGCTTGAGGCAGTCTTCACCTCCCTGCTGGTCCTGGTCTGCGTCGGCGTCATGGCCTTCACCGGCCTGGCGGTCAAGAAGCTGTACCAGGGCCAGCGCTGAGCGTCGGCTCGACAGCCGGCCCAGCAGACCGCCCCGGAACCCCTCCCACAGATCGCCTGAGCAGCCATTCATGATCCAGATCCCGTCCGACCTGAACCCCGGCCTCGTCCCCCTGGCCTTCCTCCTCGGCACCTGGGAGGGCGCGGGAGTCTTCGACTTCCCGGGTGAGGAGAAGTGCAACTTCGGCCAGGAGGTCGTCTTCGGCCATGACGGCCGGGACTTCCTGGAGTACACGTCCCACACCTGGGTCCTCGACGCCGAGGGCAACAAGGTGCGGCCGCTGGAGTCCGAGTCCGGCTACTGGCGCATCGACAAGGACCGCAAGGTCGAGGTCGTCATGGTCCGCGACCAGGGCGTCGTCGAGGTCTGGTACGGCGATCTCGCCGACCAGAAGCCCCAGATCGACCTGGTCACGGACGCCGTCGCGCGCACCGCGGCCTCCGGCCCGTACAGCGGCGGCAAGCGGCTCTACGGCTACGTGAAGAGCGACCTGATGTGGGTCGGCGAGAAGGCCACGCCCGACGTCGAGCTGCGTCCGTACATGTCGGCCCAGCTGAAGAAGGTCGTCACGCCCGAGGAGGTCGCCGAGATGGCGCGCAACCTCCCGGACATGCCGGACGACGGCATCGCCTTCTTCCGCTGATTCCCAGGCTGTGAACGGAGGGGACCGGGGGCTCGCCCCCGGTCCCCTCCGCACGCTTACACTGGCGGGGTGGTCAGCACAGAGGGCACCGAGGGCATCGACTGGAAGAGCGACCTGCGGCAGCGCGGATACCGGCTGACACCGCAGCGCCAGCTCGTGCTGGAAGCGGTGGACGCCCTGGAGCACGCCACTCCGGACGAGATCCTCGCCCAGGTGCGCAAGACCGCCTCCGGGGTCAACATCTCCACCGTCTACCGCACCCTGGAGCTCCTGGAGGAGCTCAAACTCGTCTCGCACGCCCACCTCGGGCACGGGGCCCCCACCTACCACCTCGCCGACCGGCACCACCACATCCACCTGGTGTGCCGCGACTGCGGCGACGTCATCGAGGCGGACGTGGACATCGCCGCCGAGTTCACGGCGAAGCTCCGCGCCACCTTCGGTTTCGAAACCGACATGAAGCACTTCGCGATCTTCGGCCTGTGCAAGAAGTGCTCCGCCAAACACCGTGACGGCCACGCGTAGCCGAGTCGTACGCTTGGTCCCATGACCAGCAGCCCCTTGCTCCACCTCCCCGGCGCCGTGCAGGCCGAAGGCCGCGACGAGGGCGTCGCCGCCCACTACGGAGAGCTGTACGGCGAACAGCGCGCCCTCGCCGACGGCCGCGGCTTCGTCGACCTCTCGCACCGCGGGGTCATCACCGTCAGCGGCCCCGAGCGGCTGAGCTGGCTGCACCTGCTGCTCACCCAGCACCTCACCGAACTGCCCCCGGGCCAGGCCACCGAGGCGCTGATCCTCTCCGCCAACGGCCACATCGAGCACGCGCTCTACCTCGTCGACGACGGCGAGACCACCTGGGCGCACGTGGAGCCCGGCACCCAGGAGGCGCTCATCGCCTACCTGGAGGCGATGAAGTTCTTCTACCGCGTCGAAGTCGCCGACCGCACCGCCGAGTTCGCCGTCGTGCACCTGCCGGCCGGTTCCATCGCCGAGGTGTCCAAGGAGCTCGTCGTACGGGAGACCGCGCACGGCCGCGACGTGTTCCTGCCCCGCGCCGAGCTGGAGTCCTTCGCCGCCGCGCACGGCCCGGCCGCCGGGCTGCTCGCGTACGAGGCCCTGCGCGTCGAGGCGCACCGGCCGCGGCTCGGCCTGGAGACCGACCACCGGACCATCCCGCACGAGCTGGGCTGGATCGGCACGGCCGTCCACCTCCAGAAGGGCTGCTACCGCGGCCAGGAGACGGTGGCCCGCGTCCACAACCTGGGGAAGCCCCCGCGCCGCCTGGTCTTCCTGCACCTCGACGGCTCCGAGGTGGTCCTCCCCGCGCACGGCGCGCCCGTCCGGCTCGCCGCCGACGGGGAGGAGGGCCGGCAGCTGGGCTTCGTGACCACCGCCGTACGCCACCACGAGCTGGGCCCGATCGCGCTCGCGCTGGTCAAGCGCAACGTCCCGGTGGACGCGCCGCTGCTGGTGGGCGGGACGGCCGCCGCGCAGGAGGTCGTCGTAGCGCCGTGACCGCCGACGCGGTCTAGATGTCGATGACGATGGTGAACGGGCCGTGGTTGGTCAGCGAGACCCGCATGTCCGCGCCGAACCGGCCCGTCGCCACCGTCGCGCCCAGCGCCCGCAGCTGCGCCACGACCTCGTCCACCAGCGGCTCGGCCACCGGCCCGGGCGCCGCCGCGTTCCACGTGGGGCGACGGCCCTTGCGCGCGTCCCCGTAGAGCGTGAACTGGGAGATCACCAGCAGCGGGGCGTCCACGTCGCTGCAGGACTTCTCGGCCTCCAGGATCCGCACCGACCACAGCTTGCGCGCGAGCAGCGCCGCCTTCTCCGGGGTGTCGTCGTGGGTCACCCCCACCAGTACGCACAGCCCCTCACCGACGATCTCGCCCACGGTCTCGCCGCCCACGACGACGCTCGCGCCGTCCACCCTCTGCACCACAGCTCGCATACCACCTGTGTACCAGGCTTGCACCGTTGCCATAAATGCGGACCAGTATCGGCCGCATCGCTGCACACCGGACTGGCCGGTCGTCTCCCCGAACGGTCTTGGGAGACGGGGAACAGCGCGAGCTGATCGCTTCGGTCCCGGCAGGTCTTGGCGCCCCGGTGGGACGTGCCTGTGGTCCTTGGCGGGCTCGTGTTCCCGCGGATCGAGAGGGGACAGCCGCAGACGATCCCGGATGCGTGCACCCGCAGGCGCCGACACAGTGAACGGAAGGGCCGTCGCGCGCAGCCGACGTTTTTGCCTCCGGCTCCTCCCACTCCGCGCCACAGGCCATCCCTCCCCATCACCGACAACAGCACGGATGTTCCTCATTGAGACTGACTCGCACGAGGTATCCGATGGACAGCAACGGGCGACGACCGACTCAGTTGGTCCGTCCGGGGCCGATCGGGTGGCGTAGGACTGCGTCGGGGCCACGGAGAGTGGCACGATGCACGCAGGCGGTGCGGGTGCGCCGCACCGGTCGAGGGGACGGACTCGTTCGTATGAATACTTCTGGTACCTCCGTACCTGCATCACCCGCCTCCATCGCAGCTGCCGCGGTACGACCGCCCGCGCAGCGCACCGGCGAGGAGCCGGGTCCGGAGGGCCTCGGCACCGCGCTCGGGCTGCCGGATCTGCGTGCGCTGCGCCGCGACGCGCAGCGCGACGAGGCCGATCTGAGCTATGTGCGCCGGCTGCTCCAGGGCCGCATCGACATCCTGCGGGCCGAGCTCGCCCGGCGGGCCGACCCCGAGGCGCCGGTCGTGGACCGGCTCTCGGAGATCCTCGCCGACGCCCCCTCCAGCCGCAGCGCCTCCGCCCGGCACGTCACGCTCGGCACCCCGCACGGCGAGGAGTACCGGCTGCTGGCGGCGGAGATGCTGGCCGACGTGGAGCTCTCGGACCTGAGCGCGCGCACGGACGGCGAACTGTACGAGGGGATGGGCAAGCTGGTGCGCTACGAGCAGCAGGTCTCGCGGCGCCGGCAGCAGCTCCAGCGGACGGTGGACGACTGCAGCGCGGAGATCACCCGGCGGTACCGGGAGGGAGAAGCGCAGGTGGACGACCTGCTGGTATAGGTGCGGAGGGGGCCCGGGGCGGAAAATCGGGCGACCGGGGATCAGCCGCGCGGTTAGCGTGGGCGGCTATGAGTGCTGACGTCCGGCCGATCGCCGAATCCGAGCTCCCCGACTGGCTGCGAACCGTGAACACCGGTTTCCTGACCACGGCCGCAGTGACCGACTCCGACGTGGCCCAGCGGGCCAAGTACAACGACCTCGCCCGCACGGTGGGCGCCTTCGACTCCGACAGCGGGCGCTGCGTCGCCTCCTTCCGCTCCTTCGCGCAGCAACTGACCGTGCCCGGCGGGGCGTCCGTCCCCGCCAGCGCGGTCTCCAACGTCGTCGTGCTGCCCACGCACCGCCGCCAGGGCCTGCTGTCCCGGATGATGGCCGGCGAGCTCGCCGCCGCGAAGGCGCGCGGGGACGTGCTGTCGACGCTGATCTCCGCCGAGTACCCGATCTACGGGCGGTACGGGTACGGCCACGCGACCTCCGTCTCGGAATGGGAGATCGACGTACCGCGCACCGGACTGGACCGGCGGCTGGCGGCGCCCGTGGACGGCGGGCGGATCGACCTGGTCGACGCGGCCGAGGTCCGGCGGATCGGCCCGGAGCTGCACGAGCGGCTGCGGGCGCGCACGCACGGCGCCGTGAACCGGGACGGGCGCTGGTGGAACCTGGCGACGGGCCTGGAGGAGATCTCGTACCGCCCGTACAAGGAGAAGTTCTTCGCGGTGTACCGCACCGCGGCCGGTGAGGTGGCCGGGCTGGCCGCGTACGGGGCCGACGACCACTGGACGGACGCGAAGCTGCCGCAGAACACCGTGCAGGTCAGCGACCTGCTGGCGGTGACCCCGCAGGCGGAGCGGGCGCTGTGGCAGTTCCTGTGCTCGATCGACTGGGTGACCAAGGTCCGCACCGGCTACCGGGCGCCCGACGACCTCGTCGCCCAGCTGCTGCCCGACCCGCGCTCCGCCCGGACCGTCACCACCGCGGACTTCCTCTGGGTGCGGCTGCTGGACGTCGTACGGGCCCTGGGCGCGCGGACGTACGCGGTGCCCGGGGTCCTCGTCCTGGAGGTCGCGGACGCGGCGGGGCTCGCGGACGGCCGCTACCGGCTGGACGCGGGCACCGGCGCCTGCGAGCGGACCGGGGAGCCGGCGGACCTGGGCCTGGACGTGGCCGTGCTGGGCTCGCTGTACCTGGGCGACGAGTCGGCGGTACGGCTGGCGGCCCTCGGCCGGGTGACGGAGCACCGGCCGGGCGCGGTGGCGCTGGCGGACGCGGTGTTCCGCACGGCCCGTCGGCCGTGGTGCCCGGATGTCTTCTGAGAACCGAGGTTCGAGTCACTTGACGCATTCGATGTCACTGGTGGAAGCCCTGCGCGCGGCGGGCTGCGTCTTCGCGGAGGAGGAGGCGGAGTTGCTGAGCGGGGCCGCCCGCGACGACGCGCACCTGGCGGAGCTGCTGGCCCGGCGGGTGGGCGGTGAACCGCTGGAACACGTCGTGGGCTGGGCGGAGTTCTGCGGGCTGCGCATGGAGGTGGGCGCGGGGGCCTTCGTGCCGCGCCGGCGCACCGAGTTCCTCGTGGACGAGGCGGTGGCGCTGGCCCGGCCCGGCGCGGTGGTGCTCGACCTGTGCTGCGGAGTCGGCGCCCTGGGCGCGGCGTTGGCGGCGCGGATCCCGGGCGGGGTGGAGCTGCACGCGGCGGACGTGGACCCGGCCGCGCTGGTGTACGCGCGGCGCAACGTGGCCCCGTACGGCGGCACGGTGTGGGAGGGCGACCTGTACGCGCCGCTGCCCGCCTCCCTGCTCGGGCGGGTGGACGTGCTGGTGGTCAACGCCCCGTACGTGCCCACGGAGGAGATCGGCCTGATGCCGGCCGAGGCGCGGGACCACGAACCGCTGGTCTCCCTCGACGGGGGCCCGGACGGCCTCGACATCCACCGCCGGGTCGCCTCCGGCGCCCTGCCGTGGCTGGCCCCGGGCGGCCGGCTGCTGATCGAGACGAGCGCCCGGCAGTGCCCGTCGACGGCGGCGGCCCTGTCGTCCGCGGGCTTCAGGACCCGGGTGGTCGCCTCGGAGGAGCTCTACGCGACGGTGGTCATCGCCGAAGCGTGATCCACGGCTCGGCTTCACCGGCCGACGGCCGACGGCCGGCCGGTGAAGCCGCGGCGGAGTCAGAAGCGGGGGCGGTTGAACCACTGCTTGGCTTCGTCGCTCCTCGCGTTGATGACCAGGAAGGCCGCGAGCGCGATGCCGATGCCGTTGGCACCCTCCCCGCTGAAGAGGCTCACGACGGCGTTGGCGGCGACGAGCCCGCCGATGACGAGCACGGCGATCCGTGCACCGTTCGTGCCGTTGCGGCAGAGGGCGCCGAGGGTGATCGCCGCGGCGGCCAGGGCGAGGGCGATGACGCCGATGGCGTACAGGGTGGCCGCGGATCCGAGCTCGGCGCTCTCCTCCAGCGCACCGCTGCTGGTGGCGGCCGCGGCGGCGAATACCAGCAGGCCGCCCAGCGTGTTGAGGCCACCCATGACGAACAGGAGAACGCGCAGGGTCTTGACCTTGCGCGGCATCTCGAGCGGGGCCATCTGGTAGCCCGGTATCGGCGGGGGGCCGGGGTACGGGGGCAGGTTGTCCGGTGTGGTGTTCATGAGGCCCTCCCTGGCGTTCGGTGTGATGCGCAGGCCCCCGGCCCGCGCGTGCGGTTCATGATCGTGGCCAAGCAGGCGTAGTGACGAGCGCTTTCCGGTATCGATCCGGGTGGGAGATGTTGCAAGCAGCTGCTTGCAAAAGTTAGCAAGGTGCGGCAGGATCGGGGCATGGCATCGCTCAACGTCGGAAACCTCGGCGAATACCTCCGTGAGCAGCGTCGGCAGGCCCAGCTTTCGCTGCGGCAGCTGGCCGACGCGGCGGGGGTGTCGAATCCGTACCTGAGCCAGATCGAGCGCGGGCTGCGCAAGCCGAGCGCGGACATCCTGCAGCAGCTGGCCAAGGCGCTGCGGATCTCCGCGGAGACGCTGTACGTGCAGGCCGGGATCCTGGACGAGCGGGACCGGGACGAGGTGGAGACGCGGGCCGTCATCCTCGCCGACCCGTCCATCAACGAGCGGCAGAAGCAGGTGCTGCTCCAGATCTACGAGTCGTTCCGCAAGGAGAACGCGCTCGACGCGCCGGCCGACGCGCTCACCGACGACATGCCGCCCAAGACGACGCCGAACTGAACTGAACTTGATCCGGGAGGACCCGCACATGGCCATCGCCGATGACCTGAAGAAGACCCTCACCGACCCCACCCCGCTCTACTTCGCCGCCGGCACCGCCGACCTCGCCGTGCAGCAGGCCAAGAAGGTGCCGGGTCTCATCGAGCAGCTGCGCGCCGAGGCCCCCGCGCGCATCGAGGCCGTGAAGAACACCGACCCGAAGGCCGTGCAGGAGAAGGCCCGGGAAGCGGCCAAGGAGGCGCAGGAGGCGGTCACCGCCAAGGTCGCCGAGGTGCTCGGCGCGATCGACGCGAAGAAGCTCGGCGAGACCGCCCAGGACCTGGCGCTGCGCGGGGTCGGCGTGGCCGCGGAGTACGCGGTGCGCGCCAAGGAGACGTACGACAAGGTCGCCGAGCACGGTGAGCAGACCGTGCGCGCCTGGCGGGGCGAGGTCTCCGAGGAGATCGTCGACATCGCCGTGGCCGTGGAGCCGGAGCCGGAGCCCGCGGCGGAGCCGGTGGCCGCCGAGGCCGCCCCGAAGAAGGCCGCCGCGCGCAAGAGCACGGCGAAGAAGGCCGCGGCCGTGCCGGCCGAGGAGAGCTGAGGCGTACGAGTACGACGGGCCGGGCACCTGAAGGGTGTCCGGCCCGTTGTGATTCATGACGGCGCCTGTGCCGGTAGCGTGGAAGCGCGGGCATGTGAACACGTATGAGAAGGCGGTCGCGCGATGCTGATGAACGGGTTCGATGAAGGGGTGCTCCCGTTGCTCGGGTTCGCCATGCTGGCGCTCGCCGTCGTGGCCTTCGTGTTCGCGCTGCTGGCGCGCGAGGACGCCTACCGGGCGGCCGACAAGCAGACCAAGACGTTCTGGCTGGTGATTCTCGGCATCACCGTCGTCGTGGACTTCTTCCTCGGGATGCTGTTCCTGCAGATCGCGGGCCTGGTCGCGACGATCGTGTTCTTCGTCGACGTCCGCCCGGCCCTCAAGCAGGTCTCGGGCGGCGGCCGGCGCAGCGGTGGCAGCAGCAGCGACGGGCCGTACGGGCCCTACAACGGCGGGCGGTAGCTCTCAGGCCTCGGCCCGGGACAGCAGCACCACGGCGACGTCGTCGGTGAGCTCGCCGCCGTTGAGGCGGCGGGCCTCGGTGACGGAGGCCTCCAGCAGGCCTTCGCCGCGCAGGCCGTGCTCCAGGTGGCGGTTGATCATCTCGACCATGCCGTCCTGTCCGAGGCGCTCCTTGCCCTCGCCGATCCGGCCCTCGATCAGGCCGTCCGTGTAGAGCATCAGGCTCCACGCGCCGCCGAGCTCGACCTGCCGCCGGGGCCAGCGGGCGCGCGGCAGCAGTCCGAGTGCCGGGCCGCTGTTCTCGTACGGGAGCAGGCGCGCGGGCCGGCCCGGCCTGGATATCAGCGGGGCCGGGTGGCCGGCCAGGCACAGGCCCGCGTGGCGGCCGTCGGGGGAGATGTCGACGGTGCACAGCGTCGCGAAGATCTCCTCGCAGGGGCGCTCGACCTCGAGGACCTCCTGGAGCGTGGCCAGCAGGTCGTCGCCGCACAGCCCGGCCAGGGTCAGCGCGCGCCAGGCGATCCGGAGCTCGACGCCGAGGGCGGCTTCGTCGGGGCCGTGGCCGCAGACGTCGCCGATCATGGCGTGGACGGTGCCGTCGGGGGTGCGGACGGCGTCGTAGAAGTCGCCGCCGAGCAGGGCCCGGCTGCGGCCGGGGCGGTAGCGGGCGGCGAAGCGGAGGTCGGAGCCTTCGAGGAGCGGGGTGGGGAGCAGACCGCGTTCCAGGCGGGCGTTCTCCTGGGCGCGCAGTTTCGATTCTGCGAGCTTGTACTGGGCGATGTCCGCCCGCTTTCTCTCCACCGCGTAGCGGATGGCGCGGCTCAGGAGCCGGCCGTCCAGCTCGTCGCGGAAGAGGAAGTCCTGGGCGCCGACCCGGACGGCCTCGGCGGCGCGCTCGGCGTCGGCCTCGGAGGTGAGGACGAGCACGGCGTGCCGGGGGGCGAGGCGGAGCACCTGGTGCAGGGCCGTCAGCTCGTCGACGGCCACGGCGGCGCCGGCGCGGTGGCCCGTCTCCGGGAGGGACAGGTCGAGCAGGATGCAGTGCACATCGGGGGTGAGCAGCCGCTCGGCCTCGACGAGGTTGCGGGCGGTGCGGAGCCGGATGCGGTGTCCGTCGGCGTCGAGGATCTCGGGGACCGTGAGGCCGCCGGCCGGGTCGTCCTCGATGACGAGGAGGGTCAGCGGGGTCGCCTGTGCGACGGCCTGACCGCTCTCCGTAGCGGGGGTGTCCCTCTGCCGCGGTACGGGTACGGGCATCGTCTCCGGTTCCTTCCCTCCCCCCGAGGGTGCGATCGTCCGGCAGACCCTAGCGGCCGGGCCGGGCGAGCGGAATGCCGCTGTGGATCAGGAGCTCCGGCATATGCCGTTATCACGGGGGAAACTCGGCCTCACTGGATGACAAACGTCACGACGGGACCCTCGCGCGTCCCGCCTGGCGAGACGTAACCGGGCCCGAGTCGGTTGCCTCGTGCCGGCTGGGGGCGACCCCGCGCCGCCCCCGTCGGGGTCGGGTGTGAGGTGGGGCGCCCCCGCAGGGCGCCCGGCGTGCGCCCGGGCCCGACGGCCGGGTGCCTGCGGGCCGCTGCGCGGGGCCTGTCCCCCACCCCGCCCCTTCCCGAAACCGGGCTCCGCCCGGACCTGGGGCTCCGCCCCAGACCCCGCGCCTCAAACGCCGGCGAGGCTGGATTTGGCCGGCCAGGGATGGAGGGTGCGGGCGAGGCCCGCCCGCGCGGCCCGCAGGGCGTTACGCGTCGGGGCGGACGACCGCCTTGATCGGCATGGAGCCCGCGCCCGCGATCGTGACGTTGCGGCCGGGGCGCGGGGCGTGGACCATCGCGCCGTCGCCGATGTACATCCCGATGTGGGACGCGTCGTCGAAGTAGACGATCAGGTCGCCGGGGCGCATGTCCTTGAGCGCGACCTTCGGCAGCAGCCGCAGCTGCTCCTGCGAGGTGCGCGGGATGCCCTTGCCCGCCGCCCGCCAGGCCTGGGAGGTCAGCCCCGAGCAGTCGTACGAGTCGGGACCCACGGCGCCCCAGACGTACGGCTTGCCGATCTGCGCGGTGGCGAACTGCACGGCCCGCTTGCCGGCCTCCGTCGCGGTGCCGTTGACCTCCTTCAGCGCGCCCGTCGACAGCCACGCCGTCTGCGCCCTGTACTGGGCTTCCTGCTCCAGCTGGATCAGCCGGGCCTTCTCCTCGGCCCGCAGCTTGTTCTCCAGCTCCTCCGCCGCCTTGATCTTCCCCTCGATCTCCTTCTTGGCGGCTTCCTGCTTGACCCGGTTCTCCTCCAGGATCGCCCAGCGCGCGCTCGCGTCCGCCGCGTACCGCTTCAAGTCGCCCTGGGTGCGGTCGAGTTCGGAGAGCATGTCCGAGGTGGCCTTCTCGCCCTGGCGCAGCCGCTTCGCTCCGTCGAGGAACACGCTGGGGCTCTCGCTCAGTGCCAGCTGCGCGCTCGGGGGCAGGCCGCCCGAGCGGTACTGGGCGCGGGCGGCGGCGCCCGCGCGGCTCTTGAGGGTGTCGATCCGCGCCTGACCGGCGACGATCAGGTTGGCGAGCTCGACGATCTTGTCGGACTGGGCCTTGGTCTCGGCCTCGGCCTGGTTGTAGGCGTCCGTGGCGGCGCCCGCCTGGCGGTACAGCTCCTCGATCTCCTTGTGGACCTGCTCCAGGGACTTGGTGCCCGGCTCGGGCGCGGGCGCCGCGGGCGCCGCCGGCGCGGCCGGTTCCGCGTACGCCGCACCCGTCGCAAGGCCCGGCGCCGTCAGTATCGCCATCGTGCACAGCAGTACGAGAGCACTCGCGCCCCGCCGTTGCCTCACGGCCCCCATGGTCCCCCCACCAGTCCCGAACTGACTATCCATCAGTAACTTGCTACTGCCTCCGGGATGGTGCCACGAGTAGATGAAATCCAACACCCTTGCGGGTGTCTTCCGATCTTGCTCGTGCCGCCGAACGACCGTCAGACGGCGTCCCGGCGGACCCATTTCAACGCCCCACCCCGCCAGACTCAACGGGCCACCCTGGTCACCGGTTCCCCGGGCCGCCGTATTCACCCCACCGGGCGCAAGGCCTCCCAGCGCACCGTCAGTTCCCCCTGCCGCCACCGCCCCGGCCCGTCCGCCAGCGGCCAGTCGCCGGCCAGGGCCCGCGCCGTCCGGATCCA
The DNA here is from genome assembly GCF_040684275.1 of Streptomyces sp. NPDC091371. Classification (NCBI taxonomy): domain Bacteria; kingdom Bacillati; phylum Actinomycetota; class Actinomycetes; order Kitasatosporales; family Streptomycetaceae; genus Streptomyces; species Streptomyces sp. NPDC091371. The sequence continues at coordinate 75,988 of NZ_JBFBFP010000019.1, read as the reverse complement.
GCGCTGCCGCGCCCCGTAGGAGGCGTACGGAGCCGCCGCCGCCCACGCCCGGTCGAAGTCCCGCAGGAACGCGTGCACCGGCTCGCCCGGCACGTTCCGGTGGATCAGCGCCTTCGGCAGCCGCTCCGCCAGGTCCGACGGGCGCTCCAACGACCCCAGCCGGGTCGCGAAGGTCACCGTGCGCGGCCCCTCGGGCCCCAGCGCCACCCACACGTGGCGCCGCCCGATCTCGTCGCAGGTGCCCTCCACCAGCAGCCCGCCCGGGGCCAGCCGCGCGCACAGCCGCCGCCACACCTGCTCGACCTGCTCCTCGTCGTACTGGCGCAGTACGTTCGCCGCGCGGATCAGCGCCGGCCGCTCCCCGGCGTCCAGCGGCACCTCGAAGCCGCCGTGCCGGAAGCTCAGCCCCTCCCGCTCGTACGGCTTGGCCCCCGCCACCCGGGCCGGCTCGATCTCGATGCCGACCACCCGCACCCGCGGCGCGGCCTCCCGCAGCCGCGCCAGCAGCTCGACCGCCGTCCACGGCGCGGCGCCGTAACCGAGGTCCACCGCCACCGGGGACTCGGCCCGGCGCAGCGCCGCCCCGTGGGTGGCCGCGATCCAGCGGTCCATGCGGCGCAACCGGTTCGGATTGGTCGTCCCGCGCGTCACCGAGCCCACAGGACAGCCCTGCTTGTGGCCGGGGCCATGGCTGCTGGAGGGGTACGGGGTGCTGCGGGAGACCATGAGCCGAGGGTAAGCGGAGGGCCCGGGCCTCGGAAAAACCTTGGATTCCGCAAGAAAAATCGCGGAATCCCCGGCCATCCCGGAATGCGCGGGACGGCCATCCGGGTTGCACTCCTTGCAGGGCGCCAACCGCGCTCCCGTCAGCATGCCCGCCACCCGCACGGGCCCGTCCGTCCGAGCGTCGTCGTCCGAGCGAGAGGAACTGCTCCCTTGAGTCAGTACGTGTCCCGCATCGGCGGCAGCATCGGCGGACGCCTCGCCGCCGCCCGCGCCACCCGTCACGAGCCGCCGCGGCTGCGCCTCCCGGCCGCCGTCGGAGGCCACCGCAAGCCGCGCCGCATCGCCATGCTCAGCGTGCACACCTCGCCGCTGCACCAGCCCGGAACCGGCGACGCCGGCGGCATGAACGTGTACATCGTGGAGCTGGCCCGGCGCCTCGCCGCGATCAACATCGAGGTCGAGATCTTCACCCGGGCCACCACCGGCGGGCTGCCGCCCGTGGTCGAGCTGGCCCCCGGAGTCCTCGTACGGCACGTGGACGCCGGACCGTACGAAGGCCTCGCCAAGGAGGAGCTCCCGGCCCAGCTGTGCGCCTTCACCCACGGCGTGATGCAGGCCTGGGCCGGCCACCGCCCCGGCTACTACGACCTCGTCCACTCCCACTACTGGCTCTCCGGCCACGTCGGCTGGCTCGCCGCCGAACGCTGGGGCGTCCCGCTCGTGCACGCCATGCACACCATGGCCAAGGTCAAGAACGCCGCGCTGGCCGAGGGCGACACCCCCGAGCCCGCCGCCCGCGTCATCGGCGAGACCCAGATCGTCGCCGCCGCCGACCGGCTCATCGCGAACACCGCCGAGGAGGCCGACGAGCTCGTACGGCACTACGAGGCGGACCCCGGCAAGGTCGCCGTCGTCCACCCCGGCGTGAACCTCGACCGCTTCACCGTGGCCGACGGCCGCGCCGCCGCCCGCGCCCGCCTCGGCCTGCCGCAGGACGCCGTCATCCCGCTCTTCGCCGGCCGCATCCAGCCCCTGAAGGCCCCCGACATCCTGCTGCGCGCCGTCGCGGTCCTGGTCGACCAGGACCCCTCGCTGCGCCGCCGCCTCTTCGTCCCCGTCGTCGGCGGCCCCAGCGGAAGCGGCCTGGCCAAGCCGGAGGGGCTGCAGAAGCTCGCCGCGAAGCTCGGCATCACCGATCTCGTGCACTTCCACCCGCCGGTCGCGCAGGACGGGCTCGCCGACTGGTTCCGGGCGGCGTCCGTGCTGGTCATGCCCTCCTACAGCGAGTCCTTCGGGCTCGTCGCGATCGAGGCCCAGGCCACCGGCACCCCCGTGCTGGCCGCCGCGGTCGGCGGACTGCCCGTCGCCGTCGACGACGGGGCCACCGGGATCCTCGTACCCGGACACGACCCGGTGGACTACGCGCGCGAGCTGCGGCGCTTCATCGACGACCCGGCGCTCACCGACCGGCTGGGCGCGCAGGCCGCCCGGCACGCCCAGTTCTTCGGCTGGGACACCGCCGCGAGCGCCACGGCCGACGTGTACACGGCAGCGATGCACGATCACCGCCGTCGCGTACGCTCCCACCATGGCTGACACCGCCGCGATCATCGAGAGCGCCCTGACCGGCGCCGAGCTGAGCTGGGAGAGCCCCGAGCCGGGCTCGTACGTCGTCCAGCTCCCCGGCACCCGCAAGCTGAGCACCACCTGCTCGCTCCGGGTCGGCCGGCACTCCCTGTCGGTCAACGCCTTCGTGATCCGCCACCCCGACGAGAACGAGGCCGGCGTCCACCGCTGGCTGCTGGAGCGCAACCTCAAGCTGTACGGCCTGAGCTACGCGGTCGACCGCCTCGGGGACGTCTACCTCACGGGCCGGCTGCCGCTGTCGGTGGTGAACCCGGAGGACCTGGACCGCCTCCTCGGCACCGTCCTGGAAGCGGCCGACGGAGCCTTCAACACCCTCCTGGAGCTGGGCTTCGCGAGCGCGATCCGCCGCGAGTACGAATGGCGCGTCTCCCGCGGCGAACCGACCTTCAACCTCGACGCCTTCAAGCACCTGACGCAGCCGACGTAACCGCGGACTCCGCGCCACGCCCGGCCTCGCCGTCGTCCGTTCCCGCTCCGGCACCCGCGTCACCTTCGGGGAGCCCCCGCATCAGCAGCCAGTACCCGACCGCCGCGACCGTGCCCAGGGCCGCCGTCGTCCCCCACAGCCACTCGGCCCCGAACCGGTCGATGACCGTACCGGCCAGCAGCGGGGCGATCAGCGAGGCCACGGCCCACGACATCGTGTACATGCCCTGGTAGCGGCCCCGCCCGTGCAGTGGAGACAGGCGCACGACCAGGCTCATCTGGATCGGGGAGTTGATGATCTCGGCCAGCGTCCACACGCACACCGTCAGCGCGAGCGCCCCGACGGATCCGCCGAAGGCCGTCAGCCCGAACCCGTACCCCGCCAGCAGCGCGGAGACCACCAGCAGCTTCCGCGCGGAGCGGTGCTCGATGAACCGGGTCACCGGGAGCTGCAGCAGGACGATCATCACGCCGTTCACCGCGATGACCAGGCCGTAGTCGCCGGGGGTGAAGCCCGCGGTCCCCATCGTCAGCGGCAGGCCGAACGAGCCCTGCATGAAGATGAGCGAGATCAGGAACGACAGCCCCACGACCCCCATGAACCGCCCGTCGCGCAGCACCGTGCCCAGCCCGATCTCGGGCTCCAGGGCCGCCGAAGCCACATCACCCTTCTCCGGCCGGGACTCGGGCAGCTTCAGGTACACGAGGACCGCGCAGACCAGCGTCAGCGCCGCCTCGCCCAGGAAGCCGGCGAGGTAGCTGTACTCGGCGACGAAACCGGCGACGGTCGCGGAGACGGCGAAGCCGAGGTTGATCGCCCAGTAGTTCAGCGCGAAGGCCCGCACCCGGTCCTCGGGGCGCACGATGTCCGCCATCATCGCCTGCACCGCCGGCCGGGACGCGTTCGAGGCCATGCCCACCAGCAGGGCCACCGCGGCGATGGCCGCCGGATCCTCCATGAAGCCCAGCAGCGCCACCGAGAGCGCGGTCGCGACGTTCGCCGCGAGCAGCGTCGGCCGCCGCCCGAGCCGGTCGGTCATCACGCCCGCGCCGAGGGAGGAGACCACCCCGCCGAGGCCGTGGAGGGCGACCACAAGTCCCGCGAAGGAGGCCGAGTAGCCCCTGTCCAGGGTCAGGTACAAGGTCATGAATGTGGCGACGAAGGCCCCGAGCCGGTTGACCAGGGTGCTCGTCCACAGCCACCAGAACTCCGTCGGCAGACCCGACACGCTCTCCCGGGCGGCCCGTCTCATGCGCACAACGGACATAAGGAATCCCCCCGGAGATGTAAGCGTCATTCAACCGGGACGCACATTACGAGTGGTTGCCTCGGGCGCGCTACTCAATTGACGCGGACCGTCAATCGGCGCCACCGCACAGCGCGCGCGGGCGCCCCCGTACGTCCATTAGGCTCGTACGCATGGCCGACGCACCGTACAAGCTGATCCTCCTCCGCCACGGCGAGAGCGAGTGGAACGCGAAGAACCTGTTCACCGGCTGGGTGGACGTCAATCTCAACGAGAAGGGCGAGAAGGAGGCGGTCCGCGGCGGTGAGCTGCTCAAGGACGCCGGCCTGCTCCCCGACGTGGTCCACACGTCCCTCCAGAAGCGCGCGATCCGCACCTCCCAGCTCGCGCTGGAGGCCGCCGACCGCCACTGGATCCCGGTCCACCGCTCCTGGCGCCTGAACGAGCGCCACTACGGCGCCCTCCAGGGCAAGGACAAGGCCCAGACCCTCGCCGAGTTCGGCGAGGAGCAGTTCATGCTGTGGCGCCGCTCGTACGACACCCCGCCGCCGGCCCTCGAGGACGGCACGGAGTTCTCGCAGTCCGGGGACCCGCGCTACGCCTCCATCCCGCCGGAGCTGCGCCCGCGCACCGAGTGCCTCAAGGACGTCGTCGTCCGCATGCTGCCGTACTGGTACGACTCGATCGTCCCGGACCTGCTCGACGGCCACACCGTCCTGGTCGCCGCGCACGGCAACTCCCTGCGCGCCCTGGTCAAGCACCTCGACGGCATCTCCGACGCCGACATCGCGGGCCTGAACATCCCGACCGGCATCCCGCTCTCCTACGAGCTGGACGCCGACTTCAAGCCCCTCAACCCGGGCGGCACCTACCTCGACCCGGAGGCCGCGGCGGCCGCCATCGAGGCCGTCAAGAACCAGGGCAAGAAGTAGCACCCACCCGCGAACGAGCCCCCTACCTGCGCTTTCTCCGCAGGTAGGGGGCTTTTCGGTGGTGCGTCAAGTCACGTCTTTCGGTGGCATGACGGGGGTGTGGTCCTTCGGACCTACTGGAGGGGTGGTCGCGTCGAACGGCGTGACCGGATACCGCGAACCCTCAGGGAGGAGCCATGTCCCACACCCTTTGCACCCCGACGGCCGCCCGGTCCGGGCGTCGGTTCTCGCGCTACGCGATGGCGTTCGCCTCGGCCGCGTTCGTCGCCGGCGTCGCAGCGCTGCCCGCCGCCGCGGCGACCGCGCCGGCCGCCCGGCCTTCGGTCACGGACGTCCGCCCCGCGGCGGAACCCTGTCCGCCGGGCTACGTCTGGCGGGACATGTGGGACGGCGACACCCTGTGCGTCACACCGGAGGAACGCGACGCGGCCAGGTAACCCACACGCGCTAACGAGCCCCCTGACCTGCGGTTTCACCCGCAGGGTGGGGGCTCGTCGTACGTCGGTCCGATGCGCGGGCCAGACGGGGGGATCGGTAGGGCCGAACGGGCGACGGCGGGGCGGGAGCGGTGACCGGGGGCGGCGCACGGGCGTTTTCCACGGCATGAAGATCAATCGATTCTCCGCGGTCGGCGCCCTCGCCGGCGTAGTCCTGCTGGCCGGCGGCGCCCCCGCGCAGGCGGACCCGCTGCTCGACCTCCTCGACAACCTCAACGTCTCGGACCTCAACGTCTCCAGGGTCCTCAGCAACCCGGCGGTCGTCGTCACCAACGGCGGCTCGACCACCCTCCAGCAGGCCGAGCCGCTGCTGGCGCCCCTCGCCGCCCCCGCCGCCGCCCCGGCCGCCCCCGCCGCCCCGGCCGCCCCGGCCGCCCCCGCCGCCGCCACCCCCAAGCGCATCATCCAGGCCGCCCCCGTCCTGCCGGGCGGCGCCGCGCGCATCGAGACCGCTCCGATGGCGCCGACCGCGCCCTGACCCGCGAAGCGCACGAGGGCCCCGTCCGAATCTCGGACGGGGCCCTCGCGTGCGTGCGTGCGCGCGTGCGGCGGTCAGCCGCCGCACTGGCAGGGGGCGCCGGACTGGCAGCCGCAGCCGCAGCCCGAGCCGCAGCCGCAGGCCGCCAGCAGCGGGAGCCGCAGCGGCTCCGGCCTCGGCGGCTGCTCCTGCTCCGGGGTGATGGGGACGGGGGAATCGGGCATGGTTCCTCCTCGCAGGCGACGAACGGGAAGTCGTACTGCCTTCGCCTCATTCATGCCCAGCCACACCGGCGCGTCAACGGCGCATTGGCGCAGTGACCCGGATCAGGCGCCGTCGACGACCGTCGGCTGCTGGAGGTCGTCCGCGTGCTCGCCCGTCACCAGGTACACCACGCGCTTGGCCACCGACACCGCGTGGTCAGCGAAGCGCTCGTAGTAGCGGCCCAGCAGCGTCACGTCCACGGCCGTCTCGATGCCGTGCTTCCAGCGGTCGTCCATCAGGTGCTGGAACAGCGTGCGGTGCAGCTGGTCCATCTCGTCGTCGTCCTGCTCCAGCTGGAGCGCCAGGTCGACGTCCTTCGTGATGATGACCTCGGCCGCCTTCGCCATCAGGCGCTGCGCCAGCTGCCCCATCTCCAGGATCGTGGCGTGCAGGTCACGCGGCACCGCCGAGTCCGGGAAGCGCAGCCGGGCGAGCTTCGCCACGTGCTGGGCCAGGTCGCCGCTGCGCTCCAGGTCGGCGCTCATGCGCAGCGAGGTCACGACGATGCGCAGGTCGGTGGCGACCGGCTGCTGGCGGGCGAGCAGGGCGATGGCGCGCGCCTCCAGGTCGTGCTGGAGGTCGTCGACCTTCTGGTCGGCGGCGATGACGCTCTCGGCGAGCTTCAGGTCGGCGTCGAGCATGGACGTCGTGGCCCGCCCGATCGCGGAACCGACGAGCCGGGCCATCTCGACCAGGCCTTCTCCGATCGAGTCCAGTTCCTCGTGGTACGCGTCGCGCATGTCTCGTGTCCCTCTCTCGACCTACTACTACTGCTCTACTGCTGCTGTTCTGCTGCCCGGGAAGGTGTGTCCGGGCCCCACGTTTTCACGTTGAACCGCAAACGCGTCCGACTCCGGCATCACAAATGAATCAACCCCGTCGCCAGGGTGAACTCTGGGCGACGACTGTTCGAGGTGCCACCCGAACGGCTGTGGAAGTGTCGCCGGGCCTGCTTAACCTGGATCCATGGACGTGAACGCGGCGGTCGCCGCAGCTGCAGCGATCGCCGGTCTTTGCACCGGCGTCATCGCCATGCTGGCGTTCCGCTGGAGCGAGCGCGACCAGGCCCGCCCCACCCGGAGCTCCATGCGCCCGGACATCAACGCGGTGCTGCCGCCCGGAGTGGACACCGTCCTGTCCGTGCTGCGGTCCTCCGCAGTGGTGCTCGACGAGGGCGACGCCGTGGTCAAGGCGAGCTCGGCCGCCTACGCCCTCGGGCTGGTGCGCGGCGGCAAACTCGCCGTGGAGCCCATGCTGCACATGGCCCGCGACACCCGCCGCGACGGGGAGATACGCCAGGTCGAGCTCGACCTGCCCCGGCGCGGCACCGGCCGCGGCGAGGCCCTCGCCGTCTCGGCGCGCGTGGCCCCGCTGGGCTCGCGCCTCGTGCTGCTGCTGGTCGAGGACCTCACCGAGGCCCGCCGCATCGAGGCCGTCCGCCGTGACTTCGTCGCCAACGTGTCGCACGAGCTGAAGACGCCGGTGGGCGCGATCTCCCTGCTCTCCGAGGCCGTCATGGATGCCGCCGACGACCCCGAGGCGGTCAGCCGCTTCGCGGGCCGCATGCAGATCGAGGCCACCCGGCTGATCAACCTCGTACAGGAGCTCATCGACCTCTCCCGGGTCCAGAACGACGACCCGCTGGAGGACGCCGAGCCCGTACGGGTGGACACCCTGGTGGCGGAGGCCATAGACCGCTGCCGCCACACGGCGTCCTCGAAGCAGATCACCATGGCCGCCGGCGGCACCGCCGACCTGCGCGTCTGGGGCAACCGCGGGCAGCTCGCGGCAGCCCTCGGAAATCTGGTCGAGAACGCCGTCAACTACAGCCCCGCCCGTACCCGCGTCGGCATAGCCGGACGCAGGGTGTCGGCACCTGGGGGAGACTTGATCGAGATCGCCGTGACCGACCAGGGCATCGGCATCCCGGAAAAGGACCGCGAGCGCATCTTCGAGCGCTTCTACCGCGTGGACCCGGCCCGCTCCCGCGCCACGGGAGGCACCGGCCTCGGCCTTGCGATCGTGAAGCACGTGGCGGCCTCGCACGGCGGGGAGGTGTCGGTGTGGAGCTCGGAAGGCCAGGGATCCACCTTCACCCTCAGGCTCCCCGAAGCGGCGGCGCAGGCCCCGGCGCCGGACCGTCACACCCACCCCACCCCCGCCTGACCCAGACACCGCCAGAAACCGCTCCAGCCATTCCTGCCCCGGAGGTCCTTCCGTGACCCGAGTGCTCGTCGTCGAGGATGAGGAATCCTTCAGCGACGCCCTGTCCTACATGCTCCGCAAGGAGGGCTTCGAGGTCGCCATCGCGGCGACCGGGCCCGACGGGCTCGACGAGTTCGAGCGCAACGGCGCCGACCTCGTCCTCCTCGACCTGATGCTCCCCGGGCTGCCCGGCACGGAGGTCTGCCGGCAGCTGCGCGGCCGCTCCAACGTCCCCGTGATCATGGTGACGGCCAAGGACAGCGAGATCGACAAGGTCGTCGGGCTGGAGATAGGAGCCGACGACTACGTCACCAAGCCCTTCTCCTCGCGGGAGCTGGTCGCCCGCATCCGCGCGGTCCTGCGCCGCCGCGGCGAGCCGGAGGAGGTCACCCCGGCAGCGCTGGAGGCCGGCCCCGTACGGATGGACGTCGACCGCCACGTGGTCACCGTCGCCGGCGGCAAGGTGGACCTCCCGCTGAAGGAGTTCGACCTGCTGGAGATGCTGCTGCGCAACGCGGGCCGCGTGCTGACCCGCATGCAGCTGATCGACCGGGTGTGGGGGGCGGACTACGTCGGCGACACCAAGACCCTCGACGTCCACGTCAAGCGCCTGCGCGCCAAGATCGAGCCGGACCCGGGTGCCCCGCGCTACCTGGTGACCGTCCGCGGCCTCGGCTACAAGTTCGAGCCGTAAACCGGATGCACGTAGGGGAAGGGCCCCGGCCGCTGATGCGGCCGGGGCCCTTCCCGTGTGCGTACGAGTGACGCGGTGGCTCAGTGGCCGGTGCCGTGCGAGGCGGACCCGGACGGGGAACCCGACGGGGTGCCCGAGGCGGAGCCCGACGGGGTGCCCGAGGGGGTGCCCGACGGGGAACCGGACGGGGAACCGGACGGCGTGCCCGACGGGGTGGCGCCGGCGGCCGGGATCGCGGCCGGGGCCACGGTCGGACCGTAGCCCGCGTACATGCCCGTGCCGGGGACCACGAAGGCCCGCAGCGGGACGTCGCCCGCCTGGCTCAGCTGGAAGACGACGGCCTGCTGGTCGCCGAGTTCGACGGCCTCGGAGCCGTTCTCGATCACGGCGGAGGCGTTGCCCTTGCCGCCCAGGACCACGGACCCGCCGGCCGGCACGGTGATCTTGCCGGATCCCTCGGCCGCCTTCAGGACGACCTTGCCCTTGCCGCCCGGGAGGGTGATGGCGTCGAGGGTCTGCGGCTTGATGCCGGAGTTGAAGACCGTCGCCGAAACGGCGGCCGGACCCCTCTTGCCCTTCTCGCCGGCGGTGATGACCAGAGCGTTCTGGACCTGGATGTTGCCCTTGGTGACCGAGGCGTTGTCCGGCTTGATCTGCAGGGTCTGCGCGTCGTTGCCCGCACCGCAGGCGGCCAGCGAGGCGATCGAGAACACGACGGCGGTGGCGGCGAGGGCGCCGCGTCGAAGGCTGCGGCTCACGGCGGCGGCATCTCCTTGGACGTACGGAACGGAAGGACGGGTACGACGGGTACTGGGTGCGGCCGAGGTAAAGCCGCCCTAAGGGTGTGTCAGCGCGCTTAGGTTACCGAGCCGCCACCCCGCCCCCGCACCCGACCCTCCGCAGCGCGGCGCCCGCCCTCACCCTCGTCGCGTGATCTTTCATTCCGCTCGTCGATCATGCGGTGTCCGCATAACGCGACGCGGGCTCCCGTGATCAAATTCCGAGATTCCTTCGAACGGTGCTCCGTGATCAATTCAAGGATTGGTCCGGAACCGATCCGTGCGGATGCCCGCCAGTCGAACGGAGTAGTTCGGTTTCCCGGCTCGGAAACCGGCAAAACGGGACGTACGTCACACTGGCGGCGGCATCGGGGAGGTGTAGCGTGGCCCTTTCGCCTGGTCCGCACAGCGCCCCCGACCTGCGGATACCCCCTTCCAGAAGGCCTCCGCAGCACGTTCCCATCGCTGTTGTCAAGCCCCGAGATGTGCCCTGACCTGCGAAAACGCCATTCATAACAGTCAGTTCTCGTGTTACCCTGGATAGCCACGGAAGGGGTACCTGTCACATGACGTTCAAGGTTGGCGACACCGTGGTCTATCCCCATCACGGGGCCGCGCTGATCGAGGCCATTGAGACTCGTCAGATCAAAGGCGTGGACAAGACCTACTTGGTGCTCAAGGTCGCCCAGGGCGACCTGACGGTTCGCGTGCCTGCGGACAATGCGGAGTTCGTCGGTGTTCGCGACGTAGTCGGCCAGGACGGGCTGGACCGGGTCTTCGAGGTGCTCCGCGCACCGTACGCAGAAGAGCCGACGAACTGGTCCCGGCGCTACAAGGCAAATCTGGAGAAGCTCGCTTCTGGCGATGTCATCAAGGTCGCCGAAGTGGTGCGTGACCTGTGGCGTCGTGAGCGTGAGCGCGGGCTGTCCGCGGGCGAGAAGCGCATGCTCGCGAAGGCGCGTCAGATCCTGGTGAGCGAGCTCGCGCTCGCTGAGAACACGAACGAGGACAAGGCCGAGGCCCTCCTCGACGAGGTGCTCGCGTCCTGACGCGAAGCTTCGTTCACACAGTTGTGCCGCGGTGCCCGATGACAAGCCCTCTCCCTCCACGAGAGGCTGTTGCCGGGCGCTGCGGCATGTCTGTACCCATACCTTGATGGCGTGCCGGGTCCGGGCAGCCTGCTCGACCGGTCGTCACGGAAGGGGCGAGGGCGTCGCACCCGGCACGCTTCAGGCCATACCCATGTCGGCCGAAGTCACAAACCTGGCTCGGAGCTACTGATGTCTGACGAAACGCGCCCCCACCGCACCGCCGCGGTGATCCCGGCCGCCGGCCGCGGGGTACGCCTCGGCCCCGGCGCCCCCAAGGCCCTGCGGGCCCTCGGCGGCACCCCCATGCTCGTCCACGCCGTCCGCGCGATGGCCCGCTCCCGCGCGATCTCCCTCGTGGTGGTCGTCGCCCCGTCCGACGGCGCCGACGCGGTACGCCTCCTGCTCTCCGAGCACGCACTGCCCGAGCGGACCGAGATCCTCGTCGTCCCCGGCGGCGAGACCCGCCAGGAATCCGTACGGGCCGGCCTGAGCGCGCTCCCCGCCGACATCACCTCCGTCCTCATCCACGACGCGGCCCGACCGCTCGTCCCCGTCGACACCGTGGACTCCGTCGTCGAGGCCGTGCACCAGGGCGCCGCCGCCGTGGTCCCCGCCCTGCCGCTCGCCGACACCGTCAAGGAGGTCGAGCCCGGCAAGCCCGGCGAACCCGAGCCGGTCGTCGCCACCCCCGAGCGGGCCCGGCTGCGCGCCGTACAGACGCCGCAGGGCTTCGACCTCGCCACGCTGCTGCGCGCGCACGACGAGATCGCCGTCGCCGGCGAAGGCGCCACCGACGACGCCGGCATGGTCGAGCGGCTCGGCTTCACCGTCCTGGCCGTGCCCGGCCACGAAGAGGCCTTCAAGGTCACCCGCCCCCTCGACCTGGTCCTCGCCGAGGCCGTACTCGCCCGCAGGAGGGCCACCGATGTCTACTGACCTCCCGCTGATCCCCCAGGTGGGCATCGGCACCGACGTGCACGCCTTCGAGACCGGCCGCGAGCTGTGGTGCGCCGGGCTGCTGTGGGAGGGCGAGGACGGCCTCGCCGGGCACTCCGACGGTGACGTCGCCGCGCACGCCGCCTGCGACGCCCTGTTCTCCGCCGCCGGCGTCGGCGACCTCGGCGCGCACTTCGGCACCTCCCGCCCCGAGTGGTCCGGAGCCGCCGGCGTCACCCTCCTGGCGGAGGCCGCCCGCATCGTCCGCGCGGAGGGCTTCGAGATCGGCAACATCGCGATCCAGGTCATCGGCGTACGCCCGAAGATCGGCAAGCGGCGCGAAGAGGCGCAGAAGGCGCTCGCCGCCGCGGCGGGCGCCCCCGTGTCCGTCTCCGGCACCACCACCGACGGACTCGGCCTCACCGGCCGCGCCGAAGGGCTCGCCGCCATCGCCACCGCGCTCGTGTACCGGACGAATCAGGCCTGAATACCGCCGGAGGCAGCACATCTTCGGCAACAAAGGTGCCCCTGGGCCCCAAAGGGTCACGGGGCACTGCTATGCGCGCACTACCCTGGATGCCGTGACTATTCGCCTGTACGACACCAGTGCCCGGCAGATCCGTGACTTCACCCCGCTCGTCCCGGGCTGCGTCTCGATCTACCTCTGTGGCGCCACCGTGCAGGCGGCCCCGCACATCGGGCACATCCGGTCGGGCCTCAACTTCGACATGATGCGCCGCTGGTTCGAGTACCGGGGCTACGAGGTCACCTTCATCCGCAACGTCACGGACATCGACGACAAGATCATCGCGAAGTCCGCGGAACAGCGCCGCCCCTGGTGGTCCATCGGCTACGAGAACGAGCGCGCCTTCAACGACGGCTACTCCGCCCTCGGCTGCCTGCCGCCCACCTACGAGCCCCGCGCCACCGGCCACGTCACCGAGATGGTCGAGATGATGCGCGGCCTCATCGAGCGCGGTCACGCCTACGAGTCCGAGGGCAACGTCTACTTCGACGTGAAGTCCTTCCCCGGCTACCTCTCGCTCTCCCGCCAGGAGCTCGACAACATCCGCCAGCCGGAGTCCACGGGCGAGACCGGCAAGCGCGACCCCCGCGACTTCGCCATGTGGAAGTCCGTCAAGCCCGGCGAGCCCTCCTGGGAGACCCCCTGGGGCCGCGGCCGCCCCGGCTGGCACCTGGAGTGCTCCGCCATGGCGCACAAGTACCTCGGCAGCGCCTTCGACATCCACGGCGGCGGCCTCGACCTGATCTTCCCGCACCACGAGAACGAGATCGCCCAGGCCAAGGCCTTCGGCGACGAGTTCGCCACGTACTGGGTCCACAACGCCTGGGTCACCATGTCCGGCGAGAAGATGTCCAAGTCCCTCGGCAACTCGGTGCTCGTCTCCGAGATGGTCAAGAACTGGCGCCCGATCGTCCTGCGCTACTACCTCGGCACCCCGCACTACCGCTCGATGATCGAGTACAGCGAAGAGGCGCTGCGCGAGGCCGAGTCGGCCTTCGCCCGCATCGAGGGCTTCTACCAGCGCGTCATCGAGAAGGCGGGCTCGCCCGTCGAGCCCGCCGCCGAGGTGCCGCCCGCCTTCGCCGAGGCCATGGACGACGACCTCGGCGTCCCGCAGGCGCTCGCCATCGTCCACACCACCGTCCGCCAGGGCAACAGCGCGCTCGCCGCCGACGACAAGGACGCGGCCATCGCGCGCCTGTCCGAGGTACGGGCCATGCTGGGCGTCCTCGGCCTGGACCCGCTCGACCCGCACTGGGCCGAGGAGACCGACCGCGGCGAGGACCTCCACGGCGCGGTGGACACCCTCGTACGCCTCGTCCTCGACCAGCGCGAGTCCGCCCGCGCCCGCAAGGACTGGGCCACCGCCGACGCCATCCGCGACCAGCTCCAGCAGTCGGGCCTGGTCATCGAGGACAGCCCCACCGGACCGCGCTGGACGCTCGGCCCCCGCTGATCCGGCCCCGCCCGGACCAGCCATGTTGTGCCGCCCGGCGCTCCGGGCGGCACACTCTTCATACGTACGTATCGCAGCACCAAACGAAAACAGGTAGAGGTCATGGCCGGGAACAGCCAGCGCAGGAACCGCCGCACGTCCAACAAGAAGGGCGCCACGGTCGGCAGCGGTGGCCAGCGGCGCAAGGGCCTGGAGGGGAAGGGCCCCACCCCCAAGGCCGAGGACCGCAAGAAGCACAAGGCGAACCGCATCGCCAACGCCATGGCCCGGCAGGCGGCCAAGCGCCGCCCCGCCCCCCGCCGCGGCGGCCCCAAGGGCACCAGCGAGATGGTCGTCGGCCGCAACCCGGTCTTCGAGGCGCTGCGCGACGGCGTGCCCGCCACCACCCTGTACGTCCAGCAGTTCATCGACAACGACGAGCGCGTCCGCGAAGCCCTCCGGCTCGCCGGCGAGCGCGGCAACATCAACCTGATGGAAGCCCCGCGCCCCGAGCTCGACCGCATGACCAACGGGCTCAACCACCAGGGCCTCGTCCTCCAGGTCCCGCCGTACGAGTACGCGCACCCCGAGGACCTCACCGATGCCGCCTACGACAACGGCGAGGACCCCCTCATCGTCGCCCTCGACGGCGTCACCGACCCGCGCAACCTCGGCGCGATCGTCCGCTCCGTCTCCGCCTTCGGCGGCCACGGCGTGGTCATCCCCGAGCGCCGCGCCGCCGGCATGACCGCCGGCGCCTGGAAGACCTCCGCCGGCACCGCCGCCCGCACCCCGGTCTCCCGCGTCACCAACCTCACCCGCGCCCTCCAGGAGTACAAGAAGGCGGGCATCGCCATCGTCGGCCTCGCCGCCGAGGGCACGCACGAGGTGCAGGACCTGGAGGCGCTCGCCGGCCCCGTCGTCATCGTCGTCGGCTCCGAGGGCAAGGGCCTCGGCCGCCTCGTCGGCGAGAACTGCGACTACCTCGTGCGCATCCCGATGCCGGGCGGCGCCGAGTCCCTCAACGCCGGTGTCGCCGCGGGCGTCGTCCTCTACGAAGCGGCCCGCCGCCGCGCGACGACCCCCCGGACCTGATCCGCTTGATCCACTTGGCTCACGGAAAGTGACACGTGAGCGTGCCACCCCGCCCGTTTCGGGCGGGGTGGCTTGATTTGACGGGTCTCGGACACATCGCTCGAGTCAAGGCAGTGTCCTAAACACTGATCACTCGGTTAGATGAGTGTGGACACCAGAACGTCAGGGTTCGACGACCAGCCCGCGCTGAGCATGGTCAAGGTGCCGTGCGACCCCGCACAGGTCATCGTCAACCACGCCAGCTTCCGCGTGCGGCTCGCACCGAGCACGAGCGCGCGTTCCAAGCCCGCGAACGCCCCCGGCCGCGCACCCGTCCTCGGCGGCGCCGTGGTCGCTGCCGCCGGGGCCACCCGCCGCCGGGCCCCCGTCGTCTGGAGCGGCAAGTCGGCCCCCGGCGACTCCGCCGCCATGGGCGGACTCCTCCAGGCCGTACGCGAGGCCGGCCGCGGCCACGACGAGTACGGCGGCGACTACGACGGCGGAGCCACCCAGGTCATCCCGCGCATCGACCTCGCCCACGACCTCGCCGACGACACCCTCGCCACGCCGACCGTCATCGGCCAGCGCACCTACGGCGACCCCGACGAGACCCGCCCCATGGCCGCCGTACGGGGCCTGCCGTACGAGCAGCAGGCGTACGCGGGCGGCGGCCCGGGCCCCGACCACGGGGCGGACACCCGCCGCACCGCCTCCGACTCCCGCGGCCAGGCCTCGTACTACCCCGGCCGCCGCATGAACCTCGGCGTCGTCCTGCTCCCGCTGCGCTGCTTCCTCGGCTTCATCTCCATCTACGCCGGCATGGGCAAGCTGTGCGACCCCGTCTACTTCGACGGCGGCGAACGCGGCTCCATGGTCACCTGGCTGCACACCCTGCACCCCTGGGCGCTCGCCGAACCGCTGCGCGACTTCGCCCTCGCCCACCCCGTCGGCGCCGGCCTCAGCGTGGCCTTCCTCCAGGTCATCGTCGGCGTACTCACCGTCTTCGGCCTCTGGCAGCGGTTCGCCGCCTGCTTCGGCGCGCTGCTCTCCGCCGCGCTCCTGATGACGGTGAGCTGGAAGACCGTCCCCGCCTACGACGCCCCCGACATCATCTACCTCGCCGCCTGGAGCCCGCTGATCATCGCGGGCGCCCCCGTCTACTCCCTCGACGGACGCCTCGCCGGAGAGGCCTGGCGCACCCTCGGACCCCGCTCCGAGATCTGGCAGCTGCGGCGGCGCGTCCTGCGCCGCGGGGCCCTCATGGCCAGCGTCATCTGCGGGCTCACCCTGCTCGTCGGCTCCCTCCTCGGCGGTGCCGTCCGCTCCACCACCGTGGTCACCGTCCCCGGCCCCGGCCAGGCCCCGACCAACTACCTCCCCGGCCAGCCGCTGCCGGGCACCCCGGCACGGCAGCAGCCCACGCAGCAGCAGCCCGCCAAGCAGCAGCCCTCCGCCACCGCCACCGGACCCTCCGCGAAGCCCGGGGCGAGCGCCACCGACGGCCCCGCCCGGGAAACCGCCGGAACCGGCTCCCAGTCGCCCACCGCGACCAAGGGCACCACCGGCAGGTCGACCCCCCGCAGCACCCCCCGCCAGTCCACCTCCCCGAAGACCCCGACCAGCTCGGGGAGCAGCACGGGCGGCGGGACGGCGACCAAGCAGCCCGGCCTGATCGGGGGGCTCATCGGCTGAGGCCGACCGCCTCCCGCGGCACGGGGGCCCGGCGCGTGCGACGCGCCGGGCCCCTTCGCGTAGCCGCTGCCGCGTAGCCCGCCGAGTGCGCTGCCGCGCGCGGAGCACCGTAGGAACGCCGGGGACGATCCGAACGCGCGGCAAGCGCAAGGGCCTCAGGCGGCCGTGTGCGCCGCCAACTCCCTTGCGGCCTCGGCCAAGTCCTTCGCCGTGTCGATCGCCCGCCAGTAGGCCCCCTGCGGCAGCGGAAAGCCGGCCAGCCGCCGCTCGCGCGCCAGCCGCGGGAACGTCGTCCGCTCGTGGTCCCCCAAGTCCGGGAGCAGCGCCGCGAATTCGGGCCCGAAGACGTACACCCCCGCATTGACCGGATACGGCGACGGCGGCGCCTCGATGAAGTCCAGGACCTGCCCGAACTCGCTCGTCTCCACCACCCCCCACGGAATCCGCGGCCGGGCCAGCGCCAGCGTCGCCGTCGCCCCCCGCTCCTCGTGGAAGGCCGCCATCTCCCGCAGCGAGAACCGCGTCCAGACGTCCCCGTTCGTCGCGTACCAGGCACGCTCCGGGTGCGGCAGGTGCCTGGCCGCGTACTTGAGCCCGCCGCCCCGCCCGAGCGGCTCCTCCTCCACCACCGTCGTCACCCGCAACGGCAACCGGGCCCCGGCCAGCCACTCCTGGAGCACCTCGGCGAGGTGCCCGCAGGACACCACCGCGTCCGTCACCCCCTCCGAAGCCAGCCAGGCCAGCTGATGCCCGATGATCGGCACCCCCGTACCCGGGATCTCCACCATCGGCTTCGGCCGGTCGTCCGTATACGGCCGCAGCCGCGAACCCTGGCCGCCCGCCAGGACGACTGCCTGGGTGGGGGCGGTGGGCAACGCGGCTGCGGGAGGGGCGGATCGGGGGGTTTCGTTCATGAACGCCAGCGTAGGGAGGCGGCCTGCCTCAGCCCATGGAGGCGACGCCGGTCGCGTACGAGGTGTCGCACACCGGCCGCGCGAAGGACTGCGCCTTCGTCGGCCCGTACGCCTCCACCGCGGCCCGACCCAGCGCCCGCGCGATCCCCACGCAGTGCTCGGCGAGCGACGGCCGCCGGTTCACCTCCTGCTGGAGGTCGGTGAGCACGTCACCCGGCGCCTTGCCCCGCTGCAGCTCGCCGACGAGGTCGTCGCGCAGCACCTCGTGCGCGGAGCGCGGCTTCGCGGGGACGGAGACGCCCTCCGCGGAGGCGGTCAGGATCTGGGAGGAGGAAGTGTCCGCCCAGGGGACCATCGTGACCGCGAGGGTCCCGGAGAGGACCAGGACGACGGGCAGGACCAGGGCGAGGGAACGGCCGATTCGGCGGGCAGTGTGGGTCACGAGGGCGAGAGTAGCGCTCGGTGAGGATTTGGCGACATTTAGTCACCCGGTCGGGGGATGGTTCGACGTGGCTTTTCGATTTAAAGGTTGACGCGCCGGGGCCGAATGCCACGAAAAGGGGCGCCCCTTGACGGGACGCCCCTTCATCTCGCCTCGCCCGAAGGTCAGTCGGAGAGGCGCTCACCCGACGACGTCGAGAACACGTGGATCTCGCCGGCCCGCGGCACCACGTGCAGCATCGAGCCCTTCTCCGGCACCTGGCGGCCGTTCACGCGCACCACGAGGTCCTGCGAGCCCGCGGCGGACTCGGCGGAACCGTAGACGTAACCGTCGGCGCCGAGTTCCTCGACCACGTTCACGACGATGCTCAAGCCCCCCTCGCTGCCGATGTCGAAGTGCTCCGGACGCACGCCGACCGTGACGGTGCGGTCGCCCGCGTCGGCCGCGGCCGACAGCGCCTCGCGCGACACCGGGACGACGCTGTCGCCGAACTTCACGCCGCCGTCGGTGATCGGGACCTCGATCAGGTTCATGGCCGGGGAGCCGATGAAGCCGGCGACGAACAGGTTCGCGGGGCGGTCGTACATGTTGCGCGGGGTGTCGACCTGCTGGAGCAGCCCGTCCTTCAGCACGGCCACCCGGTCGCCCATGGTCATGGCCTCGACCTGGTCGTGGGTGACGTACACGGTGGTGATCCCCAGGTCCCGCTGGAGCGCGGCGATCTGCGTGCGCGTCGAGACGCGGAGCTTGGCGTCGAGGTTCGACAGCGGCTCGTCCATGAGGAACACCTGCGGCTTGCGCACGATGGCCCGGCCCATGGCGACGCGCTGACGCTGACCGCCGGAGAGCGCCTTCGGCTTCCGGTCGAGGTACTGGGTCAGGTCGAGCATCTTCGCCGCGTCCTCCACCTTGCGGCGGATGGTGGCCTTGTCCTCACCGGCGATCTTGAGCGCGAAGCCCATGTTGTCGGCGACGGACATGTGCGGGTAGAGCGCGTAGTTCTGGAACACCATCGCGATGTCCCGGTCCTTCGGCGGCAGGTGCGTGACGTCGCGGTCGCCGATGCGGATGGCACCGCCGTTGACGTCCTCCAGGCCGGCGAGCATGCGCAGCGAGGTCGACTTGCCGCAGCCGGACGGACCGACGAGGACGAGGAACTCGCCGTCCGCGATCTCCAGCTCGAGCTGGTCGACGGCGGGCTTGTCGCCGCCGGGGTACAGCCGGGTCGCCTTGTCGAAAGTGACAGAAGCCATGGTGATGAATCCCTTCTACCGGCAGGAACGTGCCGGACGATCCGAGTGGAAGGTCTAGTCCACCTAGTGGACTCCGCCCGACGGTACCGGCCGATCCACCTCCTGTCAGCACCCGCACGGCCGTGACTTCGAACTCTGTGCGATCTGTCGGACCGGGCTGCTTGGATGACGCCCATGACCGACACCCCGCGCCCCCTCGACGTCCACGAACTGATCCGCGTCCTCCCCGAGGTCCCGGTCCTGCGCGACCGCTGCCGGGCACTGGCGGCGCTGGACCGGCTGGTGGGCGCGAAGTACCGGTACTTCGACTACGACCCGGCGTGGGGTCCGGGGATCGAGGCCGCGCTGATGAACAACGGATCGGGCGACGAGTACACGGTCCTCTTCACCCCCGACGGGGTCTTCGGCCGCGGCTTCGACCACGAGTCGTGGGTGAGCCCGTACACGACCGAGGACATGGAGCTGTGGCCCGGCCTCGTGGACACCCTCCCGGAGGTCTTCCGCCCGCACCTCGACGACCCCGCCTTCTGTGACGACGGGGTGCGGGTGGCCACGGTCGTCTTCTGGCGCGAGACCGCCGACACCGCCTGGCGCGCGGGCCCGGTGGAGCTTCCGGAGGACGGCGACGACGGCACGGGCCACCTCTTCCACGTCCTGGCGGCGGGCACGCCGGAGGCGTACGCGGACTGGGCGGGGGGCTACTACGGGCGGGAGCTCGACCTGGACGCGGTGCGGCACGTCTTCGCGCTGCGGCCGCTGACGGAGGCGGTGGTGAAGGGGGTGAACCCGGAGGCGGACCCGGCGGCCGTGGCGGCGGCGATGGCCGGGACCGGGTATCCGGAAGGGGACGGGCCTTCCGTATGAGGCCGGGCGCATCGACGCACCGTCAGATCAGGATCGCGCTCGCGACGACCTCGAAGAGGTGATCGGCGCGTGGCGCGAGCGGGGGTTGATCGCCGAGCCAGGCGAGCGCTGCCACCAGCGCGAACAGATCCGTGCCGTCGATATCGGTCCGCGCCGTGCCCGCGGCCTGGGCGCGGGCGAGGAGGTGCGTGCCGGCCGCGCGCATGCTGACGCACGAAGCGTGGAGTGCGGAGTCGGGGTCCCCGAGGGCGGCCGTCATCAGCGCCACGACGCCTCGGTACTCACGCGCGTACGCGACGCAGTCGCGCAGCCAGAGGGTGAGCGCGTCCTCGGGCGAACTCGACGTTTCGAGCTCGCCCGCTCTTGCCGTCAGCTCGTCGAAGTTCGTGCGGAGCAAGGCGTCGAGCAGTGCCTCGCGCGTCGGAAAGTGACGGAGCAGCGTCGCGAGCCCCACATCGGCCCTGCGTGCGATGTCCCGCATCGACACGTCGACGCCTTGCTCGGCTATGGCGGCGCCCGCGACTGCGAGCAGGTGGTCGTGGTTCTTCCTGGCGTCGGCCCGCATCTGTCCCTCTTGACTATCCGGATCAGTGATCCATATATTCGGATCAGTGGTCCGGATAAGCCTATCCGGCGGGGCGGACGGGGGAGAACGATGCCGACACGGACGATGAGGGCGATCCGGCTGCACGAGCACGGCGGCCCTGAGGTGCTGCGTTACGAAGAGGTGCCCGTTCCCGAACCGGGCCCGGGTGAGGTGCTCGTTCGCGTTCATGCGGTCGGCGTCAATCCGCCTGACTGGTACCTGCGCGACGGGCTGACCAAACTGCCCGTGGAGCGGAGGCCGAAGGTCGTCCTGCCCATGATTCCGGGGACGGACGTCTCGGGCGTGGTGGAGGCCGTCGGCGCAGACGTGGACGGCTTCTCCGTCGGTGACGAAGTCTTCGGGCTCGTTCGCTTCCCCGGTCTGGGCGGCAGCGCGTACGCCGAGTACGTGGCCGCGCCCGCATCGGACCTGGCGCGCAAGCCGGCCGGCATCGATCACGTGCATGCCGCCGGGGTGCCCATGGCCGGGCTGACGGCGTGGCAGTTCCTGAACGAGCTCGGCCACGATCATCCGTCGCCCTTCCAGGCGGCGCCGCATCGCCCGATGGAGCTCGGAGCCGGGGCGACGGTCCTCGTCAACGGCGCCGCGGGCGGCGTAGGGCACTTCGGGCTACAGCTGGCCAAGGGGAAGGGCGCACGGGTCATCGCGGTGGCATCGGGCGTGCACGAATCGTTCCTGCGCGAACTCGGTGCCGACCGGTTCATCGACTACACCAAGAGCCGTCCCGAGGAACTCGTGCACGACGTCGACCTCGTTCTCGACACCGTCGGCGGCCGCGACAGCAATCGCTTCCTGCGCACGCTCAAGCGCGGCGGAGCCCTGTACCCGGTGTTCTTCGGCGAGTACGACGACGAGGAGACCGCGAAACTGGGGGTCACGGTCTCGGGCACCCAGGTCCGCTCGAACGGCGCGCAACTCGCCGAACTGGGAAGCCTGCTCGACGCGGGGACGGTCCGCGTCGCGATAGACAGCACGTTCGCG
The DNA here is from genome assembly GCF_040684275.1 of Streptomyces sp. NPDC091371. NCBI lineage: Bacteria > Bacillati > Actinomycetota > Actinomycetes > Kitasatosporales > Streptomycetaceae > Streptomyces > Streptomyces sp. NPDC091371. The sequence continues at coordinate 54,278 of NZ_JBFBFP010000019.1, read as the reverse complement.
CTCGCGGACGCCGGGGCGGCGCACGAACGCGCAGCCCGAGGGCACATCCAGGGCAAGATCGTGCTCACGGTCGCGGCTCCCTGAAGAACCCGAGAGCGTCTTCAACGTGATGGCTTGGGGAATCGGGCTCTGTGTAGAGTGATGGCGGCTCCGCACACGGTGGGTTCGTGGGCGTGCCGTGCCCCCTTAGCTCAGCTGGCCAGAGCACCGCTCTTGTAAAGCGTAGGTCGTCGGTTCGAATCCGACAGGGGGCTCCATCCCAGGTCAGAGACTTGTTGGTCGAGGGAATCCATACAGAAACGGAAGGCCCCGGGCGCTCGCCCGGGGCCTTCCGTCGTCCTGTCAGTGGCGGCCCGAGATGCGGTCGGCCAGGCGGGCCAGGGGGGTTGTCGTCGGGCGGTGGGTGGTGGATTCCTGGCGGTCGGCCTCGCGGTAGGCGGCGTAGAGGGCCTGGACGCCGAGCCAGCGGAAGGGTTCCGGCTCCCAGCGGCGGACGCGGTGGTTGACCCAGGGGAGGGTCGTGAGGTCCGTGGCGTCGCCCAGGACCAGGTCGCGGAGGGTGCGGGCGGCGAGGTTGGCGGTGGCTACGCCCGAGCCGACGTAGCCGCCCGCCCAGCCGAGGCCGGTCGTGGCGTCCAGGGTGACCGTGGCGCACCAGTCGCGGGGGACGCCGAGCACGCCCGACCAGGCGTGGGTGATCTCCGTGCCCGTGAGCTGCGGGAAGAAGGCGAAGAGGAGGTCGCGCAGGGCGGTGATCGTGGCGGGCTGGGTGCGGCCGTCGTTGTCGGTGCGGGAGCCGAAGCGGTAGGGGACCCCGCGGCCGCCGATCGCGATGCGGTCGTCGGCGGTGCGCTGGGCGTACATGTAGGCGTGGGCCATGTCGCCGAGGACCGGGGAGTCGGACCAGCCCAGTTGGGCCCAGGTCGAGGCCGGCAGCGGGGCCGTGACGATCATCGAGGAGTTCATGGGGAGCCATGAGCGCTTCTGGCCCTTGAGGGCGGCGGTGAAGCCCTCCGTGCAGCGCAGGACGTACGGGGCGCGGACCGTGCCGTAGGGGGTGACGGCCTTGCGGGCGGCGATCTCGGTGACGGGGGTCGACTCGTGGATGACGACGCCGAGGCGTTCACAGGCGGCGGCCAGGCCCTTGACCAGCTTGAGGGGGTGGATGCGGGCGCCGTGGGGGCTCCAGCTGGAGCCGACGGCGTCGGCGATGTTGATACGGGTGCGGGTTTCCGTGGCGCCGTAGAGCTCGCGGTCGGTTTCGCCGAAGGCGAGTTCGGCTGCGTGGAAGGCCCTGAGGCGGGTGAGCTGGGCGGGGGTGCGGGCGACTTCGAGGACTCCGCCGCGGTGGACGTCGGCGTCGATGGCTTCCTTGGCGGTGACGTCGATGACCTCGGTGACGGTGTCGTTCATGGCCTGCTGGAGGCGCTGGGCGGCAGGGCGGCCGTGCAGGGCTGCGTAGCGGTCGCGGCCGGCGATGCCGTTGTAGAGCCAGCCGCCGTTGCGGCCGGAGGCCCCGTAGCCGCAGAACTTCTGCTCCAGGACGGTGACGCGCAGGTCGGGGGCGGCGGTCTTGAGGTAGTAGGCGGTCCAGAGGCCGGTGTAGCCGCCGCCGACGATGACGACGTCGGCCCTGGCGTCGGTGGTGAGGGGCGGCCGGGGTGGGGTGGCGGGGGTGGTGTGGTCGGTCGCGTACCAGAAGGAAATGCCGCCGTTGATCGTCATGGGGGAGTTGGTACACCGGCTTTCGCAGGGGTGTCCAGGGACGGGTTGTCGTGCCTTCGGGGGTGAGGGGTGGCCGGATGGTCGATGTGGGAGGGGTGGCGGGGGCCGTAGGGTGGTGGGGGTTTGGCATGTTTTCGGGTGAGAGGTTCTTTTGATGCTGGGCGTACGTGGGGCAGGGCGTGCGGGGCGGGTCGGCACGGCGGTCGCGGCGGCGGCGCTGCTCGGCGGGCTGGTCGCCGGGTGCGGGGCGGGTGAGGGGGCGTCGGCGGGTACCGCCGTGGTGCGGACCAGTCCGATCGCCGACGTGCTGGCGAAGCTGCCGGCGACGGTGGACGGGGCGAAGGTCGTGGTGGGCAGCCCGGACGCGCCGCGCACCGCGCAGGTGCTCGTGGATCCGCATTGCGGCTGGTGCGCGAAGTTCGAGGCGACGGGCGGCGAGGCGCTGCTGAAGGAGGCGGCGGCCGGCAAGGTGAAGGTGGAGTACCTGCTGGCTTCGTTCCTGGACCGGGGTGGTGCGAGCGGTTCGGCGAAGGCGGTGAACGCGCTGCGGGCGTCGGTGGACGCGGGGAAGTTCGCGGAGTACCACGCAGCGGTGTTCGCCAGTCAGCCCGAGGGGAAGTTCAGCGACGAGCTGCTGCTGGAGATCGCGGACCGGGTGCCGGGGCTGCGCGGGGCCGCCTTCGACAAGGCGGTGGCGGAGAACTCGTACGAGGGCTGGGCACGCGAGTCCGAGGAGGCCTTCGAGGCGACGGGCGTGCAGGGGACCCCGGCGGTGCTGGTGGACGGGCGGCCGGTGGGGGCGCAGGACAGGTCGATGTTCGACGCGGGGGCCTTCGCGGGGACGCTGCGGGGTGTGGGTGTGGGGTAGGTCGGGGTCAGGTCAGGTCTGGCGGGCGGGGAGGTAGAACTCCAGGGCTATGTCGTCCGGGTCCCTGAAGTTGAGGTGGCCGGCTCCGTTCGGGTCTTCGAAGACGCCGGAGTGGGAGATGTCCTGCTCGTCGAGCCGGGCTTCCCAGGCGTCGAGTGCCGCTTGGTCGGCGACGTGGAAGGCGAAGTGGTCCAGTCCGATCCGGGTCGGGTCGAACCCGTCGGACCGGTTGGTCGCCTGGTGGGTGCGGAAGCCGATGACGAGGGTGGGGGAGGCGACGGCCATGAAGGGGCCGAACTCGTCCTCGATGTCGAGAACTGTCTGTGTGTCAAACAGGCCGTTGTAGAACTCGGCGCTGCGTTTCACGTCGCTCACGGTCAGGGTGACGTGCCCGATTCCGAGGGTCTCAGGCATGGGCGGTCACCTCCTCGGGGGCTCGGGAGGTCCTTTCCTCTGTTTCGATGCTACGCCGGGCGGGTTTTGGTGTAGCGGGCATGGAATGTCCGGGCGGGCGTGCCGGGCCCGCGGGGACCGTGCGGGGATACGGTCGGTGCGTGGTCGACTTCGCGGAGATTCCGGACGAGCTGGTTCAGGCGCAGGTGCTGTGGAACGGCGATGCGGGGCGGGAGTTCATCGCCGCGCTGCCGGGGCGGGCGGAGTGCTTCCTCGAACGGTGGGGGCTGCGGCGCACGGGGCCGGTGATGCACGGGGTGACGGCGCTGGTGCTGCCGGTGGAGCGGGCCGACGGGAGCGCGGCCGCGCTGAAGCTGGTGGCGCTGGACGAGGAGACGGTGGGGGAGCCGGTCGCGCTGCGGGCATGGGCCGGGCAGGGCTGCGTGCGGCTGCTGGAGCACGACGCGGAGACGGGCGCCCTGCTGCTGGAGCGGCTGGACGAAGGGCGGGACCTGTCGGGGCTCGCGCGGCGGGACGCGCGGGGTTCCCGGGAGGCGGTGATGGTGGTCGGGGGGCTGCTGGCGCGGCTGACCTCGGTGGCGGCGCCGGCCGGGCTGCGGGGGCTCGGGGAGATCGCTGCGGGGATGCTGGAGTCCGTACCGGAGGCGGCAGGGCGGCTGGCGGACGCGGGGGAGCGGCGGCTGCTGCGGGACTGCGCGGCGGCGCTGGCGGAGGTCGCGGGGGAGCCGGGGGACCGGTTGCTGCATTGGGACTTGCACTACGACAACGTGCTGGCGGGTGGGCGGGAGCCGTGGCTGGCGATCGATCCGAAGCCGTTGTCCGGGGATCCGGGGTTCGAGTTGCTGCCGGCGATCGTGAACGAGTTCCGGGTGGAGGAGGTGCGTTGGCGGTTCGAGGCGTTGGCGGAGGCGGTGGGGGCGGACCGGGAGCGGGCGCGGGCGTGGACGTTGGGGCGGGTGCTGCAGAACTGCCTGTGGGACGTGGAGGACGAGGAGGAGCGGCTGGCGGACCGGGAGTTGGCGGTGGCGGAGGTGCTGCTGGGGCGGTGAGCGGGCGGTTTAGGGTGCGGGGATGATTCGTAGCGCTGTGGTCGCCGATGTCCCTGTCATTCACGCGATGATCCGTGAGCTCGCGGAGTACGAGAAGGTGCCGCACGAGGCGCGGGCGAGCGCGGAGCAGTTGCGGGAGGCGCTGTTCGGGGAGCGGCCGGCGGTGTTCGCGCACGTCGCGGAGTCGGCGGAGGGGGAGGTCGTCGGCTTCGCGGTGTGGTTCCTCAGCTTTTCCACGTGGCGCGGGGTGCACGGCGTCTACCTGGAGGACCTGTACGTGCGGCCGGGGGTGCGCGGGGGTGGTTACGGGAAGGCGCTGCTGCGGGAGTTGGCGCGGATCTGCGTGGAGCGCGGGTACGAGCGGCTGGAGTGGTCGGTGCTGGACTGGAACGCGCCGACGATCGCCTTCTACGAGGCCTTGGGGGCGCGGCCGCAGGAGGAGTGGTCGGTGTACCGGCTGACGGACGGGGCGTTGGCGGAGCTGGGTTCGGCGGGTTCCGCGGGTTCCGCGGGTTCCGCTTCCTAGGGTTCGAGGACGACCTTGCGGCGAGGTGCCGCGCGCCGGGGCGGAGGGGCGTTGTCGGTGGGGTGGGCCACGATGGGGGGATGGCGCGCAAGGGGCAGCAGGAGACGGTGAAGGCGGCGCGGCGGCCGGAGGTGCGGCTGCCCGGGCTGGTGGCGTGGGAAGGGGGCGGGCTGGAGCCGGACGGGGATTACGACGGGCTGGAGTTCGCGGACCTGGACCTGGCGGGGCAGGAGGGGGTCGGGGCGCGGTTCATGGACTGCGCGGTGCGGCGGTGTGTGCTGGACGAGGCGGGGCTGGCGAAGGCGCGGTTCCTGGACTCGGTGCTGGAGGGGGTCCGGGGAGTGGGGACGGACCTCGCGGGGGCGGCGCTGCGGGACGTGGAGGTCGTGGACGCCCGGCTGGGCGGGGTGCAGATGCACGGGGGCGTGCTGGAGCGGGTGGTGGTGCGGGGCGGCAAGATCGACTACCTGAACCTGCGGAAGGCACGGCTGAAGGACGTGGTCTTCGAGGGGTGCGTGCTGGTGGAGCCGGATTTCGCGGGGGCGGAGCTGGAGCGGGTGGAGTTCCGGGACTGCGCGGTGCGGGGGGCGGACTTCAGCGGGGTCCGGATGCGGGACGTGGACCTGCGGGCGGCCGCGGAGCTGGGGATCGCGCGGGGGGTGGACGCGCTCGCGGGGGCGGTGATCAGTCCGGCGCAGCTGTTCGACCTGGCTCCGGCGCTGGCCGCGCAGCTGGGGGTGAGGGTCGTTCCGTAGCCGCCGCGTCAGGCGGTGGGGGGCAGGTGCGGTTCGGCCTCGCGGTCGGGGCCGGGGAGGCCGAGGAGGCGTACGGTGCGGAGGAGCTGTTCGGGGGCGCCGTGGGCGCGCAGCCGGGCGGGGGCGTGGCGGGCGAACCAGGCGCAGAGCTCGTCGTGGAGGTCGTTGTCCTCGTCCCAGGTGGTGCCCCAGGTGGTCCACGGCACGTAGCCGTACATCAGGTCCTTTTCCCAGGTGTCGATGGTGTCGGCCAGGTGCTGGTCGGGGGCAGGGCCCTTGGCCGCTTCCCATACCGCCAGCCACGGGGCGAGGGTGCCGGAGGCCTCCCTGAGCAGCGCGAGGAGGTCGCCCGCGGGGACGGCGGGGTCCGGGGTGAGGAGGGTGTGGGCCCACCAGGCGTGCAGGAATTCCCGTACCGCCGCGCTCTGCGGGGCGGGCCACTGCTGCCAGTTGCTGCGGCTGAACGAGGTGCCGACGTTGTGGATGTCGTACGCGTACGGTCCGAGGCCGCGGGTCAGCTCGCGGGCGAACTGGGGCAGGACGCGGCGCAGCACGGCTCCGTGATCGGTCCAGTCGGGTGCGGACCAGGTGCGGTGCAGCAGGTCGGGGTCGAGTTCGGTGTCGGGGAGCTTCAGCAGGGCGAGCTCCTCGGGGCTGCCCCAGTGGCATTCGCACTGGGTTTCGTCGGCCCGGGCGGTCATGCCGCGGAAGGTGACGGCGAGGTGGTCGAGTGCCCGGTCGAGCCGGGCGCGGGCCGCCTCGGGCTCGGGCTCGGGCACGGTCATGTCCCCGTTCGTGTCCCCGTTCGTGTCCGTGCTCATGCCGGGACGCGGGGGAATTTGGCCTGGAGGGTCCAGATGGCGGGGTTGTCGGCCAGGCCCTCGTGCATGTCGATCAGGTCGGCGACGAGGTCGTGCAGGAAGTCGCGGGCCTCGCGGCGCAGCAGGCGGTGGCTGAAGGTGAGGGGGTCCTCCTCCGGCGGCATCCAGTCGGCCTCGATGTCGACCCAGCCGAAGCGGCGCTCGAAGAGCATGCGGTCCGTGGACTCGGTGAAGTCGAGTTCGGCGTACTGGCGGTGCGCGGAGCGGCTGCCGCGGGGGTCCTGGTCGAGCTGTTCGACGATGTCGCACAGCGCCCATGCGAAGTCGAGTACGGGGACCCATCCCCAGGCTGTGGACACCTCCCGGTCCTTGACGGTGTCCGCGAGGTAGACGTCCCCGCAGAACAGGTCGTGGCGCAGGGTGTGGACGTCCGCCGAGCGGTAGTCGGTCTGCGGGGGGTCCGGGAAGCGCCGGGAGAGGGAGTAGCCGATGTCGAGCACGTGATTGATGGTGTCATGGGCGGGGGGCGGCCGCGTCAGGGGAGGAGGCGCTGCTCCTTGGCGACGGAGACGGCGCCCGCGCGGGTGTCGACGCCGAGCTTGTCGTAGATGCGGCCCAGGTGTGTTTTGACCGTGGCTTCGCTGATGAAGAGGGCGCGGGCGATCTCGCGGTTGCCCAGGCCGCGGGCGAGCTGGCCGAGGATGTCGAGTTCGCGGTCGGTGAGGGTGGGGCGGCTGCCGCGCATGTGGGCCATGACGCGGCTGGCGACGGGTGCGGAGAGGGTGGTGCGGCCCTGGGCCGCGGAGTGGATGGCGGCGAAGAGCTCCTCGGGGCGTTCCGCCTTGAGGAGGTAGCCGGTCGCGCCCGCGCCGATGGCGCGGGTGATGTCCGCGTCGGTGTCGTAGGTGGTGAGGACCAGGACGTGCGGGGGGTTGGGGGCGGCGGTGATGCGGCGGGTGGCCTCCACGCCGTCGATGCCCTCGCCGAGCTGGAGGTCCATGAGGACGACGTCGGGGCGGAGCTTGGCGGCCAGGGCGACCGCCTCCTCGCCGCTGCCCGCCTCGCCGAGCACTTCGATGTCGGGTTCGCTGCCGAGGAGGGCGAGGAGGCCGGCGCGGACGACGACGTGGTCGTCGCAGAGGAGGATCGTCGTCATGGGGTCGGCTCCAGGGGGACGGCCGCGGAGAGGACGGTGCCCTCGCCCGGCGCGGATTCGATGGTGAGGGTGCCGCCGAGCTGGCGGACGCGGGCCCGCATGGCGGGGAGGCCGTGGCCGCGTTCGGCGGCGTCGGGGCGGGGTTCGGTGAAGCCGTGGCCGTCGTCGGCGATGTCCAGGACGACCTGGTCGCCGAGGAAGCTCAGGGTGAGTGCGGCCGTACGGGCGCCCGAGTGCTCGCGGACGTTGGCGAGGGCCCCTTGCGCTATGCGCAGCAGGGCGGACTGGACGCGGTCCGGGAGGGCGGACGGGGTGCCTTCGAGGTGGAAGCGGACCGTGATGTCCGGGCCGGCGTCGAGGGAGCGCAGGGCGTCGGCGAGGCCGGCGCCGTCGGCCAGCTCGGGCGGGGCCAGGTCGTGGACGAGCCGGCGGGCCTCGGCGAGGCCGTGGGCGGCGATGCCGGTGGCGGTACGGACGTGCGCGCGGGCGGTGGCCGGGTCGGTGTCCCAGGTGCGGTCGGCGGCCTGGAGGAGCATCTGCTGGCTGGACAGGTTCTGGGCGAGGGTGTCGTGGATCTCCATCGAGAGCCGCTGGCGTTCGGCGAGGGTGCCTTCGCGGCGCTCGGTGGCGGCCAGTTCCCGGCGGGTGCGGATCAGGTCGTCGATGAGTGCGCGCTGGGCCTGGGCCTGGCGCTCCATGTGGACGAAGACCGCGGTGGCGAGGGCGGCGACGGCGGGCGGGGCCAGGAGGAGGTTGGGGTCGAAGGCGCCGGCGAGCTGGAGCTGGGCGATGACGACGAGGGTGGTGAGGAGGGCGACGAGGATGATCGCGGCGCGTGGGGGGAGGGTGCGGACGGCCGTGAAGAAGAGGGGCACGGCGCACCAGGCGAAGCTCGGCGCGAGGACGACGAGGACCACCCAGGTGGTGACGACGAGGCCGAGCCAGAGGAGGCGCCGGGCGGTGGGGGTGGTTTCCCGGACGCCGAGGGCGGGGCCGAGTACGTAGAGCAGGGCCAGGGTGATGCTGAGGGCGATGATCCACGGGGTGCGGGGGTCGCCGGGGTGGCGCAGGAGGAAGCGGGCGAGGGAGGCACCGAGGAGGAGGAAGAACGCCGTGTGGGCTACCGCGGCCAGGATGCGGGTGTCTGGGGTGCGGGTGTCCGGGGTTCGGGTGGGGTGGTTCGCGTGGCTCACCGGGGCTCCTGGGGTGCGGCGTGCGTCTATTGTCGGCCGTCGGCCGGTGCCTGCCCTGCTGGGGCGGTGTCCGGGCGGGTGCGGCGCCGTTGCCGGGGCGCTGCCCCGGACCCCGCGCCTCAAACGCCGGCGGGGCTGGATCTGCCCCGCCCGTGACCAGCCAATACCGCCGCGGAGCGGGGCCGCATCAGCCGATCGGTTGACCCCTGGGTCAACCGGTGCGGTGGGCGGTGGGAGCCGGTACGGGGACGGGGTGGCGGGGGGTTCGGGGCCAGGCTTGGAGCAGGGAAGGAGCCGGGCCGCTCAGCACCGCCGGCCCGCTCGCCGACCGCCCCGAAGCCGTCACCGTGTCACCGTACTCAGGAGCAGAGATGAACACCCGCACCCGCGTTCTCACCGGTACCGCCCTCGCCATCGCCCTGGGCGCCGGGACCTTCGGCGCCGTCAGCGCCAGCGCCAGCCCCGCCGCCAACTCCGCCCCGGCCGCCGCCGTCGCGAAGAAGGACGAGGTGAGCGACAAGAACTTCACCACCACCACGCACCTCACCATCGACGCCGCCACCCGCGCCGCCCAGGCCTCCCTGCAGGCGGCCCAGGCCGAGAACCAGAAGGTGACCGTCGCGGTGGTGGACCGCAACGGCAACACCATCGTCACCCTGCGCGGCGACGGCGCCGGCCCGCAGTCCTACGAGTCGGCCCAGCGCAAGGCCTTCACGGCCGTGTCGTGGAACGCCCCGACCTCGGTGCTCGTGGGCCGTCTCGCCCAGGCCCCGAACCTGAAGGACATCCCCGGCACCCTCTTCCTCGGCGGCGGTGTCCCGGTGCAGGCGAACGGCGCCCCGGTCGCCGGCATCGGCGTGGCCGGCGCCCCGAGCGGCGACCTGGACGAGAAGTTCGCCAAGGCCGGCGTCGACGCCCTCGCCAAGTAGGTCAGACAGGTTCAGCAAGGCACCCGCTTAGGATCGAGTGCGTGGACCTCCGTGTGCTTTCCCGCCTCGCCGCCCCTGCCGTAGCCGCCCTGCTCGCCCTCACCACGGGGTGTACGGGTGGCACGGTCCAGGGGCGGCCGGGTGCGTCCGGGCTGCGCGACGCGTACTTCCCCAAGGCCGGCAACGGCGGCTACCAGGTCGAGCACTACGCACTGGACCTGGACTACGACCCCGCCGACGCAGAGTTGAACGCCACGGCCGTCATCACGGCCCGCGCGGAGCAGGATCTCAGCTCCTTCAACCTCGACCTCAGCGGTCTGAAGGTCGAGGGCGTGACCGTGCAGGGCGAGCCGGCCCGCCACAACCGGAGCGGCAACGAGCTGACGGTGCGGCCCGCCGAGGACCTGAAGAACGGCGAGGTCTTCCGCGTCGAGATCGACTACGGGGGCAAGCCGAAGACCGTCGTGGACCCGGGCGGCGCCAAGGAGGGGTGGATCGCCACTGAGGGCGGCGCCGTCGGCGTCGGGGAGCCCGTCGGGTCGATGGCCTGGTACCCCGGCAACCACCACCCGAGCGACAAGGCCGCGTACGACATCACGGTGACCGTCCCGCACGGCTACGAGGCCGTGTCGAACGGGGAGTTGAGGTCCCGCACCGACACCGGCGACGGACGGACCGAGTTCGTATGGCACAGCCCGGAGCCGATGGCGAGCTATCTGGCGACCGTGGCCGTGGGCCCGTACAAGGTCACGACGGGGAAGACCCCCTCGGGTGTGCCCGTCTACAACGCGGTCGCGCCGGGGGAGGCGGCCGAGAGCGCGGCCCCGCTCGCGCGGCTGCCGGAAATGGTGGAGTGGGGCAGCGGCCGGTTCGGGCCCTACCCGTTCAGTACGGCGGGCGCGATCGTGCTGCCGAAGGGGACTTTGACCTACGCGTTGGAGACCCAGACCAAACCCGTGTTCTCCGGTGCGCCCGTGGAGGAGGACCTCGTGGTGCACGAGCTGGCCCACCAGTGGTTCGGCAACTCGGTGTCGCCGAAGTCCTGGAAGGACATGTGGCTCAACGAGGGCTTCGCCACCTACGCCGAGTGGCTGTGGGCCGAAGAGCACGGAGGCCACACCGCCGAGGAGTACTTCCGGGCGTTCATGGCCGGCGACACGGACGTCCACTACGACGCCGACTCCGACTGGGACGCCTTCCCGCCCGCCGCCCCGCCCCGGCCCGAGGACATCTCGGGGTACCCGGTGTACTACGGGGCCGCGATGGTCCTGCACCGGATCCGGCAGGAGGTCGGCGACGACAAGTTCTTCGACCTGGTCCGCGGCTGGGCCGCCGACCGCCGGCACGGGAACGCGAGCACGGCCGAGTTCACCGCGTACGCCGAGCAGCGGACGGGCCACGACCTGAAGAAGGTCTGGGACGTCTGGCTGTACGGGGAGGGCCGGCCCCGCTAGCGGGGGCCGAAGGTGTTCAGGAACACGACCGGCTCGCCGCCGAAGCGCCCCGCCGCGTCGAGGTCGGTGAGCGCCGCGAGCGCCTTGGCCGTGTACGTGGTCTCCAGTTCCAGGCCGGCCTCGGACGCGGCCCGCTGGAGCGCCCGCGCCCCGGGCCCGGTCGGGTGGGCGTAGCCCGGGCCGAGCCAACCGCGTTCCGAGGCGATGTCGCCGGGGCCGATCCGGACCGGCGGCAGGTCGGCTCCGCGTGAGCGCAGCAGCGTGCGGGTCCTGCCGGCCAGCGCGGCGAGCGCGGCCCCGTCCAGCCGGATGGTGTCGTTGACGACGACGCCCATGACCCGGGTCCGCAGGCCGGCGAGCCGCAGTCCCAGGGCCAGTCCGGCGGCCGTGCCGCCCGACCCGACCGCGGTCACGATCCAGCCGGGCTCGGGCAGCAGCCCCCGCGCCACCTGGTCGGCCAGTTCCAGCCCGCACTCGACGTACCCGAGCGTCCCGAGCGGCGAGGACCCGCCGGCCGGGAGCAGGTGGGGCGGGGTCAGGCCGTGCGTGTGGCGGGCCACCAGCCAGGGCAGCGAGAGGATCAGCCGGCGTTTGGTCCGGGGGAAGTGGAGGGTGGCGCCGGAGTCGCGCAGCCGTCGGAGCTGTGCCCGTACGTGGTCGTCGACCGGGTGGTCGATGAGCGCGAGGGCGACGTCGATCCCCTGCTCGCGGGCGTAGAGCGCCGCCGCCAGCCCCCAGTTGGTGCCGAGCCCGCCGACGCTGAGGATCGTCCGCGCTCCCCGACGCCTGGCCTGGGGCAGCAGCCACTCCAGCTTGCGGACCTTGTTCCCGCCCCAGCCGCCGCGGCCGTAGCCGCTGTCGTCCTTGAGCCAGACCGGGGAACGGAACCCGAGCCCGTCGAGGGGCCGCACGGGCGTCGGCCCGTCGCCCAGCGCCAGGTACGGCAGCGCGTCGGCCGCGGCGGGCCAGGCGCGGTGGAGGTGCGGGCGGCGGGTCATGCGGCCACGGTAGGGAGAAGTCGCGCCGTAGGGGAGGGGCTCGGCGGGCCGGGTTCGGCGGGTTCGGCTCAGAGGGCCTTGCGCATCACCGAGCAGTCGCGGCCCAGTTCGCGGTCCTTCGCCCGGCGCAGGACCGCGTAGCCCTGGGACTCCCAGAAGGCGACGCCCTTCGGGTTGTTGTCCAGTACGGCGATGCGGATGCCCGCGCGGCCCGCGGCGCGGAAGCGGTCCTCGACCAGGGCGGCCACGGCCCGGCCGTATCCCTCGCGGTGCGCGGTGGCGTCGATGAGCAGCAGCCCGATCCACGGGTCCGGGTCCTCGGAGGCCGGATCCGGGTGGTGGGAGAGGGTGGCGGCGAGTCCGACGAGGCGGCCGGCGGAGCGGGCGAGGAGCACCTCGGCGCCGTCGTGGGCCAGTTCGCCGGCGAGGGCGGTCGCGACCTGCTCGACCGTGATGCGGTCGGGGTCGGGGAAGTCGCCGCTGAGCTCGAAGAAGGCGTGGTTCGTCGAGTAGAGGGCGGCGATCTCGGTGAGGACCGGGCCCGGCAGTGCGCCGTCAACGGGGACGAGCGGTTGGAGGATCACCTACCGAACGGTAGCGAAGACCCCTCCCCGGACGGCTGGGAGGGGGCTTCGCCGCGGTGGCGACGGGTGTCGCCCGTGACTCAGACGTTGACGCCGAAGTCCTGCGCGATGCCGGTGAGGCCGGAGGCGTAACCCTGGCCCACCGCGCGGAACTTCCACTCGGCGCCGTTGCGGTAGAGCTCGCCGAAGACCATGGCGGTCTCGGTGGCGGCGTCCTCGGAGAGGTCGTAGCGGGCGATCTCGGCGCCGCCGGCCTGGTTGATGACGCGGATGTACGCGTTGCGGACCTGGCCGAAGTTCTGGCTGCGGGTCTCGGCGTCGTAGATGGACACCGGGAAGACGATCTTGTCCACGTCGGCCGGGAGGCCGGCGAGGTTGACGTTGATGGCCTCGTCGTCGCCCGCGCCCTCGCCGGTGCGGTTGTCACCGGTGTGGACGATGGTCTGGTCCGGGGTGGAGCGGTTGTTGAAGAAGACGAAGTGGCCGTCGGAGACGACCTTGCCCGTCGGGTTCACCGCGATCGCCGAGGCGTCGAGGTCGAAGTCGACACCGGTGGTCGTGCGGACGTCCCAGCCGAGGCCGACCGTGACGGCAGCGAGGCCCGGGGCCTCCTTCGTGAGCGAGACGTTGCCGCCCTTGGACAGGCTGACAGCCATGGGAATGTCCCTTTCCTCATCCGACATGCACGCACATCGCGTACAGGCGGCCAAATTACCGCTGACTCCTATAACGCCACGAGGGGGCAGGCGGGTTCCCGCGGGAATTCGCGTCACGGTTTCGGCGCGACGGTAAATGCGGGTGACGGGGCGGCGGCGGGCGCGGATCATAGGGGCATGCCTGGTCCCTATGTCATCCGCGGTTCGGTCGCGCTCCCCGAGGGGGAGCTCGCCTGGCGGTTCTCGCGTTCCTCCGGGCCGGGCGGGCAGCACGTCAACACCTCGGACTCGCGCGTGGAGCTCCTCTTCGACCTCGCGGCGACGAAGGCGCTGCCCGAGGTGTGGAAGGAGCGGGCGCTGGAGCGGCTCGCCTCGCGGCTGGTCGACGGGGTGGTGACCGTACGGGCCTCCGAGCACCGGTCGCAGTTCCGCAACCGGGAGATGGCGCTGGTCCGGCTGGCCTCGCTGCTGGCCGAGGCGACGGCGCCGCCGCCGAAGCCGCGGCGGGCGACGAAGATCCCGCGCGGGATCAACGAGCGGCGGCTGCGGGAGAAGAAGGCGCGGGCCGAGACCAAGCGGGGGCGGACCGGGCGGGACTGGTAGCCACCGCTGGAGGGTCGGGTGCGGCTCCGTTGCCGGGGCTCCGCCCCGGACCCCGCGCCTCAAACGCCGGCGGGGCTGGATGTGCCGTGCGGGGCTACTGACCCAGGTGCCGGTAGCGGCCGCGGAAGTAGGTCAGGGGGGACGAGTCCGGGTTCGGGAGGGCGGCCGTGAGGACGCGGCCGACGACCAGGGTGTGGTCGCCCGCCTCGACGCGGTTCTCCGTACGGCACTCCAGCGTGGCCAGCGCGCCCGTCAGCAGCGGCGCGCCCGAGGCCTCGCCCCGTACGTAGGGGACGTCCGCGAAGAGCAGACGGTCGCTGATCCGGCCCTTCATCGCGAACCGGCCCGCGACCTGGAGCTGGCGGTCGGCGAGCACCGAGACCGCCCACAGCGGCTGCTCCGCCAGCAGGTCGTCCATCCGGGAGCCCTCGCGCAGGCTCACCAGTACCAGGGGCGGTTCCAGGGACACGGACATGAAGGCGGTCGCCGTCATGCCTACGTCCTCACCGCGCGGGCCGTCCGCCGTCAGGGGGGTCTCGTGTGCGGTGATCAGGCACACGCCCGCCGCCAGCCGGGACATGGCGGCCCGGAACTCGTCGTTGCTCACCCCCTCAGGATGGGGGGTTCTCCGGGAAAGGGTGGTTGCGGGGGTCGTCTTGGGCACGGTCGAACGCTAATCTCGCCTCCCCGTGCCCCACATCGGGCCCCGGGCCGAGTCGCGCCCCCGCCGCTCGACCTAGGCCGCGGCGTATGTTTGCTCCCGGGAAGGACCGGGAGCGCTCCCAGAGCGCCGGCTCCCCGCGCACCCTATTGGTCATCTCATGTGACTTGAGTCACAGAGAGCAAGATTTGTTGACCCTGTGTACCTGCCGCACAGCTCACTGTGATTCAGTGGACGGGACACCGCAACGAAACGCCGATGACAAACCTGGAGTTGCTGTCGAGGTCTCGGGGAGAGCGAGCAATGGAGACCGAGTCGGAGCCGTACGTCCGTCTTGCGACCCTGCGGCAGCTGCACCGGGTGGTGGCCGAGCTCAATACGGCCCGTAGCCTGGCGGACACTCTGCAGACCGTCGTGGACGGCATCGTCGTGGGCCTCGGCTACGAACTCGCCTGCGTCAACCTCGTACGCCCCGACGGCGATCTCGTCGTCGCCGCCTTCGCCGGCGACCCCTCCGCCGAGGCCCTGATCACCGGCCGCGTCGGCTCCCGCGCCTCCTGGGAACGCCGGCTGACGATGGGTGAGAACTGGGACGGCCTCCGCTTCATCCCGCACACCGAGGGCTGGATCCTCCTGGAGGACGACGTCCCCCAGTGGCACACGGACGGCCCCGAACCGCGCTTCGAGGACGAGTGGCACCCCGAGGACCGGCTGTACGCGCCGATGTACGCGTCCGGCGGGGAACTCCTCGGTGTCATTTCGGTGGACAGACCCCGCAACGGCCGCCGCCCCGGCGCCTGGGGCCGCGAGGCGCTCCAGATGTACGCCTTCCAGGCCGCGATCGCGATCAGCAACGCCCGGCTCCGCGCGAACATGCAGCGCGCCCTGGTCCGTCTGGAGCGCGAGCAGCAGGCCCTGCGGGCCAGTGAAGAGTCGTTCCGCCAGGCCTTCGAGTACGCGCCCAGCGGCATGGCCATCGCCGAGATGGGCGGCGACCAGCACGGCAGGCTGCTGCGCACCAACGACGCGCTCTGCCGCCTCCTCGGCCGGCCCGCGTCCGTCCTGCGCCGGTACTCCTTCTCCGACCTGGTCCACCCCGAGGACATCGGCACCCTGCTGCGCACCTCCGCCGAGGGCGGCCGCGCCGAGCTGCGGCTCGGGCGGCGCGACGGCACGTACGTATGGGTCTCGCTGCGCAACTCCGTGGTGGCCGACGCCGCCGACGGGCCCCGCTTCCTCCTCACCCACGTCGAGGACATCGAGGAGCGCAAGCGGCACGAGCTCCAGCTCGCCCACCGCGCCAGCCACGACTCGCTGACCGGCCTGCCCAACAGCGCCGAGCTGCGCTCCCGGCTCGGGGCGCGGCTGTGCCGCCGGCCACAGTCCGTGCGGGCCACCGCCGTGGAGGCCCTGGACGCCGCCTACGAGGGGCACGAGGTGCAAGGGGTGCACGGTGAGGGGGGTGGTGCGGGTGAGCACGGCTTTCAACCCGACTTCCGGCCCGACTTCCGGCCCGATTTCCGTCCCGACGGCTCGGACGGCCTGGCCGCGTCCGACCCCTTCGAGTTCCCCGGGGCGCTGGCCGCCCCGGACGGCCCGTACGACCACCACGTGCACACGGTGGCCCCCGCGACGGACATCGACGACGGGACCAAGGGGCTCGCGGTGCTCTTCTGCGACCTCGACGGCTTCAAATCGATCAACGACCGGTTCGGGCACCACACGGGCGACGCGGTCCTGATCGAGGTGGCCCGGCGGCTGACGACGGGCGTCAGGGACGGTGACACCGTCGCCCGGCTGGGTGGTGACGAATTCGTCGTCCTCGCCGACGGGCTGGGCGCGGCGGACGCCGCCGACCTGGCGGTCCGGCTGCGCAACGCGATCATCCCGCCGATCCGCGTGGACGGCCGTGCGGTGCGTGTCGGTGCGAGTTTCGGCATCGGCTGGGCCGGCTGCGGCATGTCCGCGGACGAGGTCCTGCGCTCGGCCGACCAGCGGATGTACATCGAGAAAAGGTCGCGCTCCAAGGCACACCGAAGGGCCGGCTGAGGCGATCTGGCGCCCGTGGGCGCACCTGTTCGGGGTAGGCTCCCGGGGGTCGAAAGGAGTGACCTGCGATGACGACGCCCGCGAACAACGGACCGCACGGTGGGGGCAACCAGCCCGAGGACGACGATCCGTTCGGCTATCTCTACGCGGACGGCCAGGCTGCCGGAGCCGTCCCGCCCGGTCAGGGCGGTGGATACGGCTACCCGGGGCCCGCGGCAGGCGGTCCTTCCGGCGCTCAGCCCGGAGTGCCCCGCACCTCCCACCACCAGGTGCGGACGGTCGGCGAGCGCAGGAACGGCGGCCAGCGCGGCCAGGTGCCCGCCCAGCAGCCCGCGTACCAGGCGGGCCAGTACCAGGCCCCCGAGGCGCTCCAGGCGGCCGGCTACGGCGTTCCTCCGCAGCAGCAGCCCCCGCAGCACCAGACCCAGGCGATCTCGCACTCCGGCGGCCACGGCCACGGCGGCGGCGGCTCCAGCCGCAAGGGGATGCTGATCGCGGCGGTCGCCGTGGTCGCGGCGGTCGCGATCGGCATCGGCGTCGCGGTGGCCTACGGCGACAACGACAAGGACAAGGGCAAGAACAACGCGGACGGCAACCAGCAGACGGCCGCCCCGCAGACCGCGTCGAGCCCGCCGCCGAGCTCCCCGCAGCCCGCGCAGTCCCCGCTGCCGAAGGGCGAGGCGGCCGGCGCGGGCATGGCCATCACGGGCGGCGCGTCCCTGATGAGCGCGGTGCCGGGTGCGAAGAGCTCGGGCGGCCAGTACGTCGGCAACTTCAACCAGCCCGGCGCGGCCGTGACCTGGACCCTGGACGTCCCGAAGGCCGGGACGTACAAGTTCTACGTGCGTTTCGGCATCCCCGGTGAGGACGCCAACGGCACCCTCACCGTCAACGGCAAGGCCAACAGCTCGCCGATCAGCATGCGCAACTTCGCCAATTCGCCCAAGGGCGACTGGGAGAAGGGCTGGCAGACGACCTGGGGCCAGGTGACCCTCGTCCAGGGCACCAACACGATCAAGCTGTCGTGCGAGGCCGGCAACAGCTGCAACGTCAACATCGACCAGTTGTGGCTGCAGCAGGGCTGAGTCCGGGCCCGGCCTAACCGGCCTCCGTGACCTTCACCGACCCCCGTACCTCCTCGTAGGTGCGGGGGTCGAACTCTCCCGCCACCGGCGCGAGCACCGTGGCCGCCGACAGGGCGACCGCGCGGGTCAGGCGCTCCGGCCAGTCCAGGCCCTCCACCAGGGCGGACAGCAGCCCGGCGACCGCCGAGTCGCCGGCCCCGGTGGGGTTGCCGGACAGCGGGCGCGGCGGGGCCGCCTGCCAGGTGCCCCCGGCGGTGGCGGCCAGCAGGCCCTCCGGGCCCAGCGAGGTGACCACCGCGTGCGCGCCCCGGCGGCGGGCGTCGCGGGTGGCGGGCAGCGGGTCGCGGGAGCCGGTGAGCTCGGCCAGCTCGGCGGCGTTCGGCTTGATGATCTCCGGGCGGGCGGCGACCCCGCGGCGCAGGGGCTCCCCGCTGGTGTCCAGGAGGACCGGCACCCCCGCCGCGCGGGCCTGGCGTACGAGCACCCCGTACGCGCCCACCGGCACGCCCGGCGGGAGGCTGCCGCACAGGGCGACCGCGCGGGCGCCGGCCAGCAGGGCCTCGTACCGGGACAGGAACCGCGACCACTCGGCCGGGGTGATCAGCGGGCCGGGCTCGTTGAACTGGGTGGTGTCCCCGGAGGCCTCGTCGACGACGGCCAGGGTGCGGCGAGTGGTGTCCGCGCAGGGCATGAGGGCGTCGGTCACCCCGGGGGCGGCGGCCGCCAGCAGTTCCCGCACGACGGAGCCGACCGGGCCGCCCGCGAAGCCCGTCGCGGTCGCCTCGTGGCCGAGCGCGGCCAGCACCCGGGCGACGTTGAGCCCCTTGCCGCCGGGGCGTTCGGTGACGGCCGCGACCCGGTGCGAGGCGTGCGGGAGCAGCCGTGGCACGCGGTACGTGACATCGAGCGCGGTGTTGAGCGTCACGGTCAGGATCATTGGGCACCCCCGGGTCTGTTGCTGCCGGGATCATGCCAAAAGGAAGGCGGTCGGCCCAGTTCTCGGGGCCGACCGCCTTCGTCCGTACAACCGCTTGGCCGTCAGGACACCGCTCGCGCGGCCGGGTTGACGATCCATTCGCCGCGCCGCATGACGCCCTTGACGTCGAAGGCGGCGTCCAGGACCACGAGGTCCGCGTACTTGCCGGGCTCCAGCGAGCCGATCTCGTCGTACAGGCCGATCAGCTTGGCCGGGTTGGCGGAGATCGCCTGGACCACGGACTCCACCGGCAGCTTGTCGAGGGTGACCGAGCGCTTGAACGCGGTGTCCAGGGTGAGCGTCGAGCCGGCGATGGAGCCGCCCTCCACGAGCCGGGCCACGCCCTCCTTGACCTCGACCTCCAGCGGGCCGAGGTGGTAGATCCCGTCGCCGAAGCCGGCCGCGTCCATCGCGTCGGTGATCAGCGCCACCCGGTGCGCGCCCGCGTGGTGGAACGCCAGTTCCAGCATGGCCGGGTGCAGGTGGACGCCGTCGTTGATCAGCTCGACGGTGACCCGCTCGTCCTCCAGCAGCGCCGCGATCGGGCCGGGGGCGCGGTGCTCCATGCCGGGCATCGCGTTGTACAGGTGCGTGGCGACGGTCGCGCCCGCGTCGATGGCCTGGCGGGTCTGCTCGTACGTGGAGTCCGTGTGGCCGATCGCGGCGATGACGCCGTGCTCGGCGAGGAGGCGTACGGAGTCCAGGCCGCCCGGGAGTTCGGTGGCGAGGGTGAACATGCGGGCGGTGCCGTGGGCGGCGTCGACGAGCTTGCGGACCTCGGCGGGGTCGGGGTCGCGCAGCAGGTCCTCCTTGTGCGCGCCCTTGCGGCAGGCGTTGATGAACGGGCCCTCGAAGTGGATGCCCGCGATCTCGCCCTGCTGGGTGAGCTCGGCCAGCAGCCCCGCGCGCCGGGCCAGTTCGTCGAGTTCTCCGGTGACGGTGGAGGCGACCAGGGTGGTCGTGCCGTGCTCGCGGTGGGTCCGTACGCCCTTGAGGACCTCCTCGGCGGTGCCGGAGGTGAAAGAGGCGCCGCCGCCGCCGTGGTTGTGCACGTCCACGAAGCCGGGGACGAGCCAGTGCCCCGTCAGGTCGACGACATCCGCGCCCTCGTGGGCGCTGCCGGCGATCCGCTCGCCCTCGACGATGACGCGGCCGCCCGCCACGATCCCGGTGGGCAGCACCACCCTGGCGCCGGAAAGAACGGTGCTCTGTGCGCTTCCGGACATCAGGCCGGTACCTCCGTGGCGAGTAGGTCCCAGGCGAGCAGCCCTGCGCCCAGGCATCCGGCGGTGTCCCCGAGGGCCGCCGGAACGATGTGGGGCAGCCGCTGGAACGTCACGCGCTCCTCGACGGCCGTCCGTAGTGGTGCGAACAAGGTTTCCCCGGCCTCGGCGAGCCCGCCACCGATGATCAGCGTGCGCGGGTCCAGCAGGGTGATCGCGGTGACCAGCCCGTCGGCGAGGGCGCCGACGGCTTCGTGCCACACCTCGCGGGCGCGCGCGTCGCCGGACTCGACGGCCTTGGCACAGTCCGCGGCGTCGGCCTCGGGGTCGCCGGAGGCGGCCGCCCAGGCGCGGCTGACGGCGGAGGCGGAGGCGAGGGTCTCCAGGCAGCCGCGCTGGCCGCAGCCGCAGGCGGGGCCGCCGGGGCGTACCACGATGTGGCCGATCTCGCCCGCGTAGCCGTGGGCGCCGGCCTCGATGCGGCCGGCGATGCCGATGGCTCCGGCGATGCCGGTGCCGAGCGGTACGAAGAGGAAGCGGTCGGCACCCCGGCCGGCGCCGATGCGGCCCTCGGCGAGTCCGCCCGTGCGGACGTCGTGGCCCAGGGCGACGGGGATGCCGCCGAGCCGCCGGCCGAGCAGCTCGCGCATCGGGACCTCGCGCCAGCCCAGGTTCGCCGCGTAGACGGCGATCCCGTTCTCGGCGTCGACGATGCCGGGGACGGCGACCCCGGCGGCCGAGGCGGGCTCGCCGAAGCGCTCCCGGCCGGTGTCGAGGAGCTCGGCGGCGAAGTCCTGGATCGTCTCGACGACGGCTTCGGGGCCCCGCTCGCGGCCGGTGGCGCGGCGGGCCTCGTGGAGCAGGGTGCCGTCGGCGGCGACCAGGGCGGCCTTCATCCCGGTGCCGCCCACATCGAGGGCGATGACGTGTTTCACGGGTTTCACAGGGACAGTCTCGCGTGCTCGGCGGGGAAAGGTCTAGTCCAGTGAGGGGGATTGTTGAGTGGCCATACAAATTCGGGACCAAGGTCGGGGGCCCGATGTGGAGGAGCCGCCAAAGTGGTGTAGACCTTACGTGGATCGTACGTACGACAAGGGGTGGATCGAGAACCGTGAAGGGCCGTTACCAGAGCCTGGCCGCGTCCGGCGCCGCACTGTGCCTGACCGCCGTGACGCTGACGGGCTGCGGAGCCGTCGGCGGACTCACCGGGGACAACGAGGTGACCCTGCGGGTCGTAGCGGCCGACTACGGGGACAATCCGCAGAACTCCTCGGCGGCCTACTGGAAGAACCTCGCCGACGGCTTCGAGAAGGCCAACCCCGGCGTGCACGTCGAGGTCAGCGTCTACTCCTGGTCGGAGGTCGACGCCAAGGTCGCCGCCATGGTCAAGGCCGGCAAGGCCCCCGACATCGCCCAGATCGGCGCCTACGCCGACTACGCGGCCGCCGGAAAGCTGTACACGGCCGACGAACTGCTCTCCATACGCACCGAGGCCGACTTCCTCGCGCCCCTCGCCGACGCGGGCAAGGTCAAGCGCGTCCAGTACGGACTGCCCTTCGTCTCCAGTACCAGGCTGCTCTTCTACAACGAGAAGCTGCTGACGGACGCGGGCGTGCTGGGCAAGGACGCCAAGGCCGGCTGGCAGCCGAAGAACTGGGCCGACCTGGAAGCGGCGGCCAAGAAGCTCAAGGCCGCGGGCGTCCCCACCCCCCTCGCGGTGCCGCTGGGCCGCGAGGAGGCCCAGGCCGAGACGATGATGTGGACCCTCGCGGGCGGTGGCGGCTACACCGACGACGAAGAGGGCTACTCCATCGACTCCGCGGACAACGTCAAGACCCTGGAGTTCCTCCGGGACAAGATGGTCGGCCAGGGCCTCACCGGCTCCGTGGAACCGGGCAAGCTCGACCGGCAGGCCGCCTTCGACGCCTTCACCCGCGGCGAGGTCGGCATGCTCAACGGACACCCGACGCTGCTGAAGCAGGCCGCCGCCAAGGGCGTGAAGTTCGGCATGGTCGCGCTGCCGACCGCCGACGGGTCCGCCCCCTCCGCGATGGGTGTCGCCGACTGGGTCATGGCCTTCAAGAACGGGCACCTCAAGGAATCCGGGAAGTTCCTGGACTACCTGTATGAGCCGAAGAACGTGACGGCCTTCACCGGCACGTACGACCTGCTGCCGGCCACCACGAGCGGCTACCGGGCCATGGAAGCCGACACGGGGCCGTCCGCGGCGCAGCTGAAGACCTTCCTGAACGCCCTGCCCAACGCGAAGCTGTACCCCGTCGGCAAGAAGTCCTGGGCGGGCGTCAGCGAGGACATCAAGCAGAAGATCGGCACCACCGTGCAGCCGGGCGGGCAGCCGGCGAAGGTGCTGGAGGAGATCGCGACGGCCGCGCGGGCGGCCGACTCGAAGTGAGCGCGGCACTGTCGGTGGGCGGCGTTAATCTGGCGGTATGACGGACGAGGGGCAGCTGACGGCCACGGAGGCCGAGGTGCTCGCGTACGAGGCACGCACCTGGCCCGGGCCCGGCGTCAAGGAGCGGGCCATACGGGAAGGGCTGGGCATGACCCCCGTCCGCTACTACCAGCTGCTCAACGCCCTCATGGACGACCCCCGCGCACTCGCCCACGCCCCGGGCACCGTCAACCGCCTGCGCCGCATCCGCGAAGCGCAGCGGGCGCGGCGGTAGCTTTCGGCCGACGCCGTAGCCGACGTTCCGCTGGGCCATTAGGGTCATCCGTATGGGGAGCACTCCGCACCACCTGCCGACGCCCGTCACCGCAGCCGGACGCGAGGGACTCGAAGCCCTGCTCCGCGCACCCCGCCGCTCCGTGGTCGCCCTCGACTTCGACGGCACCCTCGCCGAGATCGTCCCGGACCCGGACCAGGCCCGCGCCCACCCGGGGGCCGTCCCGGCCCTCTCCGCACTCGCCCCCGAAGTCGACTCCGTCGCCGTGATCACCGGCCGCCCGGCGGGTGTGGCCGTGCGCTACGGGGGCTTCGCGGGGGTCCCCGGCCTCGAGCACCTCGTCGTCCTCGGCCACTACGGGGCCGAGCGGTGGGACGCCGTCAGTGGAATCGTGCACGCCCCCGCCGAGCACCCCGGCGTGGCGGCGGTACGGGCCGAGCTGCCGGGCTTCCTCGACGCCATCGGGGCCTGGCGCGGCACCTGGATCGAGGAGAAGGGCCGCGCGCTGGCCGTCCACACCCGGCGGGCGGAGAACCCGGCGGCGGCCTTCGCGGCCCTCCGCGAGCCGCTGGCCGAGCTGGCGGCCCGGCACGGGCTGATGGTCGAGCCCGGGCGGGCCGTCCTGGAGCTCCGGCCCCCGGGCATGGACAAGGGCGTCGCCCTGACGGAGTTCCTCGCGGAGCGGGGCGCGGAGGCCGTGCTGTACGCGGGGGACGACCTGGGCGACCTCGCGGCGTACTCGGCGGTCGAAAAGCGCCGGGCGGAGGGCCTGCCGGGGCTCCTGGTGGCCAGCGGCTCCGCCGAGGTCCCGGAACTGGCCACCCGAGCCGACCTCGTCCTCCCGGGCCCGGCGGCGGTGGCGTCCTTCCTGGCCGACCTGGCGGGGGCGCTGGCGGGGTAGGCGGCCGGCTTGGCTTGCGGTCCGGGCCCGCCATCTCCCCCTCGGGGGGTGGGAGTGGGGCGGTGGTTGCCCACCCGCCTCTGGGTGCGGGCCCCGCCGCCCCGCTGCCTCGACTGGGTCAGGCGCCGCCGCACCCGGGGCGGCGACCCTCCCCGCCCCGCACCCGGGGGCGGGTGGGCAAACACCGTCCCACCGCGCGCCCCCGAGGGGGAGATGGCGGGCCCGGACCGCGAGCCGAGCCAGCCGCACCCCCCGTCACCCCCGCAGGTCCTCCAGCTGGGCCGTGAACCAGGCCGCCGGGGGGAGGGCCGTTGCGGTGGCGGCCAGGCGCTTCGTGCGGTCCGCGCGTTCCTCGGCCGGCATGGACAGGGCTGCGTGCAACGCCGACGCCGTCTCCGTGACGTCGTACGGGTTCACCGTGAGCGCGTCCCGGCGGAGTTCCTCGTACGCCCCCGCTCCGGTGGACAGCACCAGCACGCACCCCGCCTCCGACACCACCGGGATCTCCTTCGCCACCAGGTTCATCCCGTCCCGCACCGGATTCACCAGCGCCACGTCCGCCATCCGGTACGCCGCCAGCGAGCGCGCGAAGTCGTCCTCGACCGACACCAGCACCGGCTGCCAGTCCGCCGTGCCGAACTCCGCGTTGATGTCGGCCGCCAGCTCCGCCACCGACGCCGTGTACGCGCGGTAGACCTCCAGGTCCTGCCGCGAGGGGTAGGCGGACGCCAGGTGAACCACGCGGCCCCGCCACTCGGGGTGGGCCGTGAGCAGCTCCCGGTAGGCCAGCAGGCCGCGGAGGATGTTCTTCGACAGTTCGGTGCGGTCCACCCGGACGATCGTCTTGCGGTCGCCGACCTCGGCGCGCAGCCCCGCCAGTTTGTCGTCCACCTCCGGCCGGTGCGCGAGCGCCCGCAGGTCGTCCCCGTCGACGCCGAGGGGGTACACGTCCACGTCCGTGAACCGGACCTCCGCTCCCGCCTTCTGGTGCCGCACCCCGCGCCGCCGGTCGCCGCCCGGCAGGACGCCCCAGGCGAGGCCGATCGCGTCGTCGGTCTCCGCGCCGCTGATGAAGGCCGAGGCCCAGGACCAGGTGTGGAAGCCGAGCCGGTCCGCCCCGAGCATTCCCCACATCAGCTCCGCGCGGACGTCGTCCGGCAGAATGTCCAGGAAGTCCGGCGAGGCCCACGGGGTGTGCGTGAAGTGCCCGATCCGCAGGTCCGGCCGCAGTGCGCGCAGCTGCCCGGGGACCAGTGCCAGGTGGTAGTCCTGGACGAGGACGGACGCGCCCTCGGCCGCCTCCTCGGCGAGAGCGGCCGCGAAGGCGCGGTTGTAGTCGGAGTACGAGGACCACCGGCGCCGGAACTCCGCGTCGAAGACAGGCTCGCGCGGTACGTCGTACAGGTGGTGGTGGGTGAACCACAGCACCGAGTTCGCGATGCCGTTGTACGCGTCGTCGTAGACGGCGGGGTCGATGTCGAGCATCCGGACGCCGGGCTCCGTGACCCCCCGCCGGACCGCCTCCCGGTCCGCCTCCGACAGGGCCGCGCAGATCCACAGCGCCTCCGGCTGCTCAGCGAGGGCCGCGGAGAGGCCGGAGACGAGGCCGCCCCCGCCGCGCCGGGCACTGAGCGTGCCTTCGGCGGCGAGGGCGTAGGAGAGCGGGCCGCGGTTCGCTGCGACGAGTACCTGGGAAGCCATGCGGCGAACCTAGCCCGGGCTGCCTCTTCTCAAACTCCCCCGGCTACCGCTGGGAGGTGCCCCCGGGCCTACTGGTGCGCGTGCGGCGGACCGAGACGAGGACCACTGCGCCCAGGGCCGTCAGCGCGGCGGCCGCGCCGGCCAGCAGCCACGTCCGCTGCCCGTCCGCGCCGGTCTCGGCCAGGTTGCCGCCCGATCGGGTGGGCGTCGCCGGGACGGGGCGGGCCTGCTGCGTCGTCTGGGTGGGGGAGGGCTGGGTGGAGGCCGTGGGGGACGGGGAGGCCGACGCGGACGGGGAAGGCGTCGGGCTCGGGGTCGGGCTCGGGGTCGGCTTTTCGATCACCGGTGCGGGCGGCGCGCACGCCGGGTCGTCCGAGCCGGCCGCGCAGTTGGTGCGGCCGCTCTGCGCGACCACGTGGTTGGTCAGCTTGCCGTCGCCGGTGAGCGGGTCGTTGACCTTCACCCGGTAGGTGAGGGTGGCCGTCTTGCCCTTGGGGACGTCGCCCGTCCACGTGATCTTCGGGCGGGTGTAGGCGGCCGTGCCCAGGTCGGTCGTCACCTTTCCACCGAAGGCCGCGTCGTCGAGGAGTTCCGTGAGGTCGTCGGTCAGCTTCGCGTTCGGGTAGTCGAGGCTGCTGATGTTCTTCGCGGTGATCGTGTACGTGACGGTGTCGCCCGGCTTCACCGCCTTCGCGGGCGAGGCGGTCTTCTTGACCTCCAGGTCCGGCACCGGCACGGCCAGCGCGAACTGCGAGATGACGTACGTGTCCCCGCGCGTGCGGAAGCTCAGGTCCACCGAGGTCGCCCCGGCCGGGAGGGCCTTCGCGGGGATCTCGAAGGACTTCGCGTCGATGCTGAGGTTGTTCGGGTGGTCCGGGGCGAGGGAGCCGTCGGCGGAGCTGGTGAAGAAGTTGTCCGTGGCCTTGTCCGCCGGGTTGGCGATGTTCGTGCCGGCCACCCGGAACTGGTCGCCCTTGGTGTTCCGGTCGCCCTCGTACGCCGTCGCGCTCGCCCGCACCGGCCCGTCGCCCGTGCGGTAGAAGCCCTTCACCTTCACGGTGGTGTCCGGGCTGGTGGAGCGCTGGAGGACGTGGCCCCCGTACACGTACACGTTGCGCCGTTCGGGGGCCTGCGCGTTCGGGCCGTCGTACTTGTAGACCACGGTCAGGGACCAGCCGGCGACGCAGCCGCGCCCGTCCGGGGCCCAGACGTTGCCCACCGCCACCGTGACCGGCGTGCCGGTGGCGACGCCCTTGAAGGCGGCGGTGACGTCGGATTCGCCCGTGTAGTAGTGCGGGCCGCCCGTCGTCGCCGGGTCCAGCACCATGTCGGAGAGGGCCACCGGGGCCGCCGCGGCCGGGCCGACCTTCAGGACCGGGCGGGTGGTGAGCGGGTCGCCGGGGGCGCGGACCACGTTCTCGCCCGACACGTCGCACCGCTGGATCACGTTCGAGCCGAGGCGGTAGGTGCCGCTGTTGCCGCCCCAGAAGAGGCGGGCGTACGCGACCTCCGCACCCGCCGGGACCGTGACGCGGCCCGTGCTGGAGGTGCCGGTGGCCGTGGCCAGCCCGGCCGCGTCGATCCGGCGCGTCACGAAGTCGTTGTTGTTCTTGCCGCCGCCGCCCCGCTGGACCTCCGCGCACTCGGCGGCCGCGGCGGGCGGCGCCGTCGGGCACCCCATCACGGTGTTGCCGAGCGTGACGAAGTCGCCGTAGAGCGCCTCGTCGTACCGCTTCTCGAAGGGGGAGACCACCTCCGCGACCGCGGGTCCGCCGACCGCGCCGACCAGCAGCGCCGCACCCGAGGCCACCGCGAGGACCGTCCCCCATGTCTGCCTGAATTGCCTGAAGTGTGTGAAACGCGTAAACCCCATGATCGGGAAATTAGACCGATAGGGGTGGATATCGCGGTTACGCCACGCGACGCAGCGCGTACTCCTTGACGCCGAGCATCGGCGGCCGTTCCTCGGTGTCCACCGCGTACGTGTGCGGTACGAAGCCCTCCGGGCCCCGCTCGAACTGCGTCAGCTCCGGCCGTACGAGGTGCCCGCGCGAGAGCCGTACCAGGGCCGTGCGGTAGATCGCCGCGGCCATCCGGCCCAGCGCCTGCCCGTCCTGGTGGCGGTGCAGGCGCACGCCCACGTCGACCTGGGCCAGCGCGTTCAGTCCGACCGTGTGCAGCGCGTCCACCAGCAGGCCCAGCTCGACGCCGTACCCGACGGGGAACGGCAGCCGCTCCAGCAGCGAGCGTCGCACCGCGTACTCGCCGCCCAGCGGCTGCACGAAACCGGCCAGCTGCGGCCAGTGCAGGTTGAGGAGGGGGCGGGCGACCAGCTCCGTCACCCTGCCTCCTTGCTCGGCTCCGCCAAGACGCCCGCCCTGGCCGGGAGCGTCCCCGAGCGGGCGGTCGTACATCGCCTTGACGAACTGCACGTCCGGCTCGGTCAGCAGCGGGCCGACGATCCCGGACACGAAGGAGGCGGAGAAGTCCCGCAGGTCGGCGTCGACGAAGCAGACGATGTCCCCGGTGGTCGCCAGCAGCGAGCGCCACAGCACCTCGCCCTTGCCGGGCAGCGGCGGGATCCGCGGCAGTATCTCGTCGCGGTGCACCACCCGCGCGCCGGCCTTCGCCGCCACCTCGGCCGTGCGGTCGCTGGAGCCCGAGTCGATTACCACCAGTTCGTCGACCAGCGGGACCGGCAGTCCCTCGATCAGCTCGCGCCGGATCACCTCGACGATCGCCCCGACGGTCGGCTCCTCGTCGAGCGCGGGCAGCACGACGCTGACCGTGGTCCCCGCCGCCCGTTTCCGGTCGAGCAGCTGGTCGAGCGGTCGGTCGGCGGCTGACCAGGAGCGGTCTGCCAGCCAGCGCTCCACCTCTTCCAGCACCCTCAGCACTCCCTGCGTGTCGGCGTTATGGTGCGATATGTGATCCATCTCGCGGTTCGGACGGCTGTCTCAACCGCCCGGGCCTTCGGTTACAGTCTTGAACAACGCGAAGGACCGCCGCATGCCGGGGGTCCCCGCGAACAAACGCACCGGCGCGCCATAGAGCGCGTGTGCCGGTGCCATACCGCTCATCCAGAGGGGCAGAGGGATACGGCCCGTTGAAGCCCCGGCAACCCTCCAGTCGGTTCTCGCGATGCGTCTTACGCACCCACGCGAGGTCCCCGGCTAGGGAAGGTGCCAATTCCGTCTCATGGCGAAGTGCGCCATGGGGAAGATGAGGAGAAAGGGCCTCGCCATCATGGCTGCACAGACTGTTGCCACCTCTGCCACCGCAGAATCTGTCGACCTCGGACCGGCCACCGGCCTGTCCTGTCGCGAGTGCGGTACCCGCTTCGAGCTCGGCCCCATTTTCGCGTGCGCCGAGTGTTTCGGACCGCTGGAAGTCGCCTACGACCTGCCCACCGGTGACCCTGAGGCCCTGCGCGCCGCCATCGAGGCCGGCCCGAACAACATCTGGCGCTACGCCCCGCTGCTGCCCGTCCCCGCGGACGTGGCCTCCAAGCCCAGCCTGAACCCCGGCTTCACCAAGCTCGTGGACGCGGCCAACCTGGCCAAGGAGCTCGGCGTCACCGGCAAGCTCTACGTCAAGGACGACTCCGGCAACCCGACGCACTCCTTCAAGGACCGCGTCGTGGCCATCGCCGTCGAGGCCGCCCGCGCGTTCGGCTTCACCACCCTGTCCTGCTCCTCCACCGGCAACCTGGCCGGCGCCGTCGGCGCCGCGGCCGCCCGCGCCGGCTTCCGGTCCTGCGTGTTCATCCCGCACGACCTGGAGCAGGGCAAGGTCGTCATGGCCGGTGTCTACGGTGGCGACCTGGTCGGCATCGAGGGCAACTACGACGACGTCAACCGCTTCTGCTCCGAGCTCATCGGCGACCCGCTGGGCGAGGGCTGGGGCTTCGTCAACGTCAACCTGCGCCCGTACTACGGCGAGGGCTCCAAGACCCTCGCGTACGAGATCTGCGAGCAGCTCGGCTGGCAGCTGCCCGACCAGATCGTCATCCCGATCGCGTCCGGCTCCCAGCTGACGAAGATCGACAAGGGTCTGCAGGAGCTGATCAAGCTCGGCCTCGTCGAGGACAAGCCCTACAAGATCTTCGGCGCCCAGGCCGAGGGCTGCTCCCCGGTGTCCGCCGCCTTCAAGGCCGGCCACGACGTGGTCCGCCCGCAGAAGCCGAACACCATCGCCAAGTCGCTGGCCATCGGCAACCCGGCGGACGGCCCGTACGTCCTGGACATCGCGCGGCGCACCGGCGGTGCGGTCGAGGACGTCAACGACGAGCAGGTCGTCGAGGCCATCAAGATCCTCGCGCAGACCGAGGGCATCTTCGCCGAGACCGCGGGCGGCGTGACCGTCGGCGTCACGAAGAAGCTCATCGAGAACGGCGTCCTCGACCCGGCGCTGACCACCGTCATCCTCAACACCGGTGACGGCCTCAAGACCCTGGAGGCGGTGGCAGCGGACAGCGGCCAGACCGCCACCATCCGCCCGAGCCTGGACGCGTTCCGCGCCGCCGGCCTGGCCTGAGTCCCCTGAATCCCGGAAAGGCAGTAGCGCCATGAGCGTCAACGTCCGCATCCCCACCATCCTGCGCACCTACACGGGCGGCGCCGCCGAGGTCTCCGCCGAGGGCGCGACCCTGGCCGAGGTCATCCAGTCCCTGGAGGCGAACCACCCGGGCATCGCCGCGCGCGTCCTGGATGACCAGGGCAAGCTCCGCCGCTTCGTGAACGTCTACGTGAACGACGACGACGTGCGCTTCGAGGGCGGGCTGGAGGCGGCGACGCCGGACGGCGCGGGCGTCTCGATCATCCCGGCCGTGGCCGGCGGGTGCTGATCACCTCCCCGGGTTCTGCATAAATTGAATTGCCCCCTCCGCTATAAGCGGAGGGGGCAATTCTGCTTGATTGGGCGCGGTAGAGTTGGGGAAGTCCCCTCCGCTGTTCTTGCCCGGCGCATATGAACGGGTCGCGTGAGGGTCGACATCGGGTCAATGTGCAAGTGCGGTATGGGGCTTTGGCGAGACATGTCAGGCCCGACTTGCCCTGGAATATGCCAAATTTTCACTTCATTTCAATGTATCGGGCTGTCCAGATTTCTCGTCGGATTGACCTGTTGCAGACAGCACCGGCGCGGATACATTCAGCCTCGGTCGACGCGTTCCGACGCAAGTTCTGACCCGGGACCGCGAAGTGCGTTCCTGCGCAAGGGCCAGTAATAGGGGAGTTAGGCATGGCTCAGGGCACCGTCAAGTGGTTCAACGCGGAGAAGGGCTACGGCTTCATCGCGGTCGACGGTGGTGCGGATGTGTTCGTCCATTACAGCGCCATCCAGATGGACGGGTACCGCACCCTTGAAGAGGGTCAGCGGGTCGAGTTCGAGATCTCGCAGGGCCAGAAGGGTCCGCAGGCGGACATGGTCAAGCTCGCACTCGGCTGAGTCCCGGAGCGATCGACCACCGACGCGACACGTACGCGCGCACCCGCGTACGCGCATACACAACGAGGGGCCTGCATCCGAGGAGGGATGCGGGCCCCTCGTGCGTTCGCCGTACGTCCCTTGGATCGTGGCCCGGTGTTGCCCCAAGCCGCTTGCACTCGTGGGGGTCGAGTGCTAATCATTGGCGTTAGCACTCTCCGGTTGAGAGTGCTACTGAACGAGGACCGGGTCGGTGAGGCCCGCAGGGTCCGGCGGGAAGGAACCGCCGGGCACGCAGGCCGTCCGTCGCGGGCGCGGGCGCGGTCCAGGAGCAATCCACCGCTGTCCGGGAGGACCACTTCAGATGGCCAAGATCATTGCGTTCGACGAGGAGGCCCGCCGCGGCCTCGAGCGTGGGATGAACCAGCTCGCCGACGCCGTCAAGGTCACCCTTGGCCCCAAGGGTCGCAACGTCGTCCTTGAGAAGAAGTGGGGCGCCCCCACGATCACCAACGATGGTGTCTCCATCGCCAAGGAGATCGAGCTCGAGGACCCGTACGAGAAGATCGGCGCCGAGCTGGTCAAGGAAGTCGCCAAGAAGACGGACGACGTCGCCGGCGACGGTACGACCACCGCCACCGTCCTCGCCCAGGCGCTCGTCCGCGAGGGTCTGCGCAACGTGGCCGCCGGTGCCAACCCGATGGCCCTCAAGCGCGGTATCGAGAAGGCCGTCGAGGCCGTCTCCGCCGCCCTGCTCGCCCAGGCCAAGGATGTCGAGACCAAGGAGCAGATCGCTTCCACGGCCTCCATCTCCGCCGCCGACACCCAGATCGGCGAGCTCATCGCCGAGGCCATGGACAAGGTCGGCAAGGAAGGCGTCATCACCGTCGAGGAGTCCCAGACCTTCGGTCTGGAGCTGGAGCTCACCGAGGGCATGCGCTTCGACAAGGGCTACATCTCGGCGTACTTCGCCACCGACATGGAGCGTATGGAGTCGGCTCTCGACGACCCGTACATCCTGATCGTCAACTCCAAGATCGGCTCGGTCAAGGACCTGCTGCCGCTCCTGGAGAAGGTCATGCAGTCCGGCAAGCCGCTGCTGATCATCGCCGAGGACGTCGAGGGCGAGGCCCTGTCGACCCTGGTCGTCAACAAGATCCGCGGCACCTTCAAGTCCGTCGCCGTCAAGGCCCCGGGCTTCGGCGACCGCCGCAAGGCCATGCTCGGCGACATCGCCATCCTCACGGGCGGCACGGTCATCTCCGAGGAGGTCGGCCTCAAGCTCGAGAACGCGGGCCTGGACCTGCTCGGCCGCGCCCGCAAGGTCGTCATCACCAAGGACGAGACCACCATCGTCGACGGTGCCGGTGACAGCGACCAGGTCGCCGGTCGCGTGAACCAGATCCGCGCCGAGATCGAGAACTCCGACTCGGACTACGACCGCGAGAAGCTCCAGGAGCGCCTCGCGAAGCTGGCCGGCGGCGTGGCCGTCATCAAGGCCGGTGCCGCGACCGAGGTCGAGCTCAAGGAGCGCAAGCACCGCATCGAGGACGCCGTTCGCAACGCGAAGGCGGCCGTCGAGGAGGGCATCGTCGCCGGTGGTGGCGTGGCCCTGCTGCAGGCCTCCGCGGTCTTCGAGAAGCTGGAGCTCAACGGTGACGAGGCGACCGGCGCCAACGCCGTGAAGCTCGCGCTGGAGGCCCCGCTGAAGCAGATCGCCGTCAACGGTGGTCTCGAGGGCGGCGTCGTCGTCGAGAAGGTGCGCAACCTTCCGATCGGCCACGGCCTGAACGCCGCGACCGGCGAGTACGTCGACATGATCGCCGAGGGCATCATCGACCCGGCGAAGGTCACCCGCTCTGCCCTGCAGAACGCGGCGTCCATCGCGGCCCTGTTCCTGACGACCGAGGCCGTCATCGCCGACAAGCCCGAGAAGGCCGGCGCCGCTGCCGGCGGCGGCATGCCGGGCGGCGACATGGACTTCTGATCGAACGCCTGGCCTCCGGCCAGGGTCGATCGGCTGTTCGTACACGTACCGAGGGCGGCACTCCCCGACGAGGGGGGTGCCGCCCTCGGGCGTTTCACGCGGCGGGCCTTGCGGTCGGCGGCGGGCGGGACGGAACCGGTTATCCGTCCCTCGGGCACGTACGCGCCGGGGCGGGTCCGGGTGGTTGACTGCTGGCATGACTGACGTGAGGGACGTGTTCATCAAGATCTGCGGGCTGCGGACCGCCCGGGACGTCGAGGTGGCCGTCGCGGCCGGGGCCGATGCCGTCGGGTTCGTCTTCGCGGCAGGCAGCCCCCGTACGGTCGATGCCGCCACCGCCCGCTCGCTCGCCGCGCTGGTGCCGGAGAACGTGCTCACCGTCGGGGTGTTCCGGGGGCAGGCCGTCGAGGAGGTGCGCCGGTTCGCCGAGGAGAGCGGGGTGCGGGGCGTGCAGCTGCACGGCGAGGAGGGGCCCGAGGACTTCGCGGCGCTGCGCGCCGAGGGGCGGACCCTGCTGCGGGCCACCGCCGAGCACGCCGAGCGGTGCGGCGAGTACGGCGAGGATCTGCTGCTGCTCGACGCGCCCGACCCCGGCTCCGGTAAGCCCTGGAACTGGGGCTCCGCCGACTTCACCGCCCCGGAGGGGCGCTGGCTGCTCGCCGGCGGGCTCACCCCGGGCAATGTGCGGGAGGCGGTGGAGGTGACCGGCGCGTGGGGCGTGGACGTGTCCAGCGGTGTGGAGCGCGAGCGCGGGGTGAAGTCACCGGAGCTGATCCGCGCGTTCATCGAGGCGGCGCGCGGCCGCTGAGCTGCTCAGGGGCGTACGGGAGTGCGCCCGCGGTTAGTCTGCGGTCGGGGGGATCATGAACGTCGAAACACCACTGCCCGAGCGGCTCTTCAAGGCCGCGTGCCTCGCCGTCACCGCCGGCCTCGCGGCCGTGGCGCTGCTGTACCTCGTGCTGTTCGGGAAACTGATGGTCGCCGACATGCCGACCAACAAGTGCAGCTCGGACACCTGCCCGCGCGGCATGGGCCGGCTGCTGATCTTCGTGCCGCTCCTCGGGATCGCCGCGGGGTTGCTGTGGTCGCGCATCAGGGCGGACACGGCCACCCGCCGCTCCTGGCCGGCCCGACTCCTCGCCGCCGTCGTGGCACTGGCCGCGCTGTGGCCGGGCTGGAGCGGGTACGAGTGGATGCGCGGCCCGCAGATGGACGTCTTCGGCTACCAGGCCCCGGACCGGCCGTCCTCGGTGAAGCCGGTCGGCGTCTGGAAGCCGGACGGGCCTTCGGGGATGGTGGTACGGGCCCGCACGGACATGCTCGTCGCCTTCAACGGGGAGGGCCGTACGGGCTGGAGGCTGTCCGCGCCCGACCGGGCGGCGGTCTGCGCGCTGAGCCGGAGCACGCCCTCGAACGTCGGGATCGTCGCGTACGAGGGGGACCGGCCGGTGTGCGGCTCGAAGATCGAGGCCGTGGACCTGGCGGAGGGCCGCAAACTGTGGGCCAAGGACCTCGCACCGCCCTCGGTCTCGGCGGCGGTGGGCGGCACCGCGGTCGTCGCGGAGCGCGGCTCCCTGATCGGCCTCGACCTGCGCGAGGGCGTGGAGCGGTGGCGCGTGCCCGTGCCGGGGGAGTGCCGGGTGATGGCGCTCGACGGCGCCGGAGACCGGGCGCTGTACGTGGAGCAGTGCGCGTCGGCGGCACGGATCACGGCCGTCGACACCCGGACGGGCGCGCGCAGTTGGCAGACCCCGCTCCCCACGGCGAGCCCGCTGCGCGAGGCGCAGGTGCTGTCCGCGGGGCCGGTCGCCGTACGGGTCGCGGAGACGGCCGCGCGCGGCACCGACGCGGTGCTGCTGTTCGACGACACCGGCCGGGCACGCGGTTCCGTGCCCTCCTCGGGCCCGGAGGAGGACCTGCGGTCCCAGCCGGCCCCGGTGGTGAGCGGCGAGCTGCTGATCACCCCGGTGAAGAACGGGAAGGCTGGCGGCGTGTCCGCGTACTCCCTCACGGACGGCCACCGCGTCTGGCACGCGGGGTTCGGCAAGGAGAGCGTCAACGGCCTGGCGGCCGGACCCGCCGGTGAGGTCGGTGTGGTGACGTCGTACCGCTGGTGGAAGTACCTCACCCGGCTGGACGTGGACTCCGGCGAGCGGGAGCAGGAGTCCGCGGTCCTCCGCGACGCACCGCTGGGCACGCGTTTCGCGTTCTACCCGTCCTCGCCCGGCTATTGCGTCTTCGTCAACCTGGACCAGAGCGGCACCCTGCCGCCCATCTTCGACATGAACCCGGTGATGGGGTGGTGACCCAACTCGGTTGGGAGCGCCGCGTGTTGGCGTGCGTCCGCCCTGACCCGACGTCTCAGCTGGTGATGGGCTCGCCGTCGTGGTCGCCGCCTATGCAGGTGTCCAGGCCGGTGTCGGAGTCGTACTCGATGCTGCCCGACTTGGCCTCGCACTCCGGTCCGGTGACGGCCGGTACGGCGGCGGCCTGGGCGGCGGGGACCGCTGCGCCGAGGACGGCCAGGACGATGGCGGCGGCAAATCCGAGAATTCTTCTACGCATGGGAGCTCCTCCAGATGTGAGCGGCACCAACACGTCAACTCCAGCTTCGCCCTGGGCCGCGCCGGGCGCACCCTGACGCGAGGGTGCTTGCGGGCGCCCGCTCGAGAGGCGCTCGTCGCGGACAAGCGGCAGGCTGGTGTCATGGCGAACACGCCCCAGGTGACCGTGGGGGCGCCTGATGACCTCGGCTTGCGCAAGATCCTGGTCGACGGCAAGCGCGTAGGAAGGGCCAGATCCCCGCGGGAGCTCCGGAGAATCCTGGACCGTGCCGGTGTGGCACCAGGACACGACATTCAGTGGCTCGGCGGAGACTTCAGCGTCTGGCCGGACAAGCCGGTACAGCGGATCAGCATCGGCTTCGTCATGGTCTTCGGCCTCCTCGCGACCGCAGTTCCGCTGTGCCACATCGGACTGTCGGACAGCGGCGACGCCCTGACCTACGGCGGACGCGTCGCGGGATTCACCGTTCTCGTCGCGTCCATCGTGGAACTGGCGGCCGCCGCGGCGGCCGTCGACTACTGGGGCAGGCGGCGGTGGCGCTACTCGGGGGTGGTCGTCCTGATCGGGGTCGTGATCGCCTTCCTGTGCAGCGTCGCCCTCCTCCTGCTGCAGATCGGCGAGCGCTTCAACCGCTACACGCTGATCGGGCTGGCCCTCGCCGCCTGGTCTTCGGTGGCCCTGGTCGTACTGGTCAGATCCGGGGTGTGGCGGGGGCTCCGCTACCCCAAGACGATCGCGATCGGGGTGATCGTGTCCACCTTTCTCGCCGGTTCCAACCTGGCGTATTCGCAGATCTACGTCCCGTACGTGAAGACCCCGCTGGTGCAGAGCGGGGCCGAGTTCGGGGAGGCGACCCAGGAGAAGCCGGGGGCGCCGATGTACGTGACGGTCCATCTGTACGTCAAGAACTCGGGCGAGGTGCCCGTCTACGTCCTCGACAGCAAGTACTGGATCCGCGGCGGCCCCGCGAACAGCAGGTCAGACGGGAAGACAGGCCAGTTCAAGTTGGTCTACGACGGCGACTTCGTCACGCCGGTGGGCCGCGTGCTGACTCCGGGGGAGGAGATCAAGCAGGACGTGGTCGTCGAGGTCAAGGATCCCGAGGGGCGCAAATTCGAGGCGATCAAGGCTCAGACCGAGGTGTACGTGATCAGGAAAGACAGAATGAAGATGTCCGATGCCTATGAGAGTTCCGCGGTCTGGGGCAAGTCCCTCAAAGAGGAAGTCGCGAGGGGGAAAGCGCCCCGCGGTGCGAACTACAGATTCCGGGCCCAGATCTCGAACAGCAGTGAAATCCTGAACGTGACCCGTGGACGGCAGCTCATCACCGTGTGGCGGGTGGCCAGTGAGCAGTATCCGCGCATCGTCGTGGACGTGTCGCCACCGGGTGAACGGATAGAGTTCGACGGCAGATATCCGAAGGCGAAGAAGAAGGCCATTCAGCGGTACGGGCTGACGGTGGTGCGCGGCTCCATGGCGCAGACGCCCTATCCCGAGCTCCTGGAGCAGGCCCGCTCCGGCGAGAGCGAGAAGGCGGAAGGCTCGGGCGGCCAGGACGGCTCGGGCGGCTCGGGGCAGCCCTGACATCGTGGTACGAGCTCTCGGTTGGGTATTGTCGTCCGGTCACGGACGGCAATCGGATCGTCTGTTCAACCCGAGGGAAACGAAATGACTGATCTGAACTCGCTGCGGGCAAGCCTTGCGTCAGGTGAGCACGAGTTCGCCGACACCTTGGCCTTCATCGCCGCGCATTACGAGTACCAGCCGCAGGCTTTCCGCAATGGGGAAGTGGAAAATGCCGCGGGCGAGAACGAGGGTTCCTGCAAGACGCTGGGACTGGCCGTGCTGGAAGGGCTGAGCGACCAGGAAGCGCTGCTTGCATTCGGTGAGCACTATCGCAGTGTGCTCGCGACGCCGAACGACACCGACCACGCCAACATCCGCAACCTGATGGCCCACGGCCTGGCAGGAGTGAGCTTCGCGGGGCAGCCGTTGGCCCGCAAGAGCTGAACGGAGGCGGCTGATCACCCGCCGGCTACGGCCCGGGCGCGGGGCGGCAGTTGGTCGTACGTCTTGAACGTGTAGTGCGCGGACAGGGCGATGGAGTTGCCGGTCGCGGCCGGCAGGCCCAGGCGGTCGTTGACGAGGCCGCCGAGGGGGCCGCAGCCGGTCGCGGGCGGGGCGGTGAACGCGTTGTCGTACGCGGCGAACTTGATGACCGGCGGGTTCTTCGAGATCCACTCGGACTTCCCCGCGCGCTTGAGGCGGATCTCGACGGGGGTCTCGCCGCCGCCGATGACGCAGCCGTCGGGGAGGGCGGGGCTGACGGCGCGGAAGCGGAGGGTGAACAGGCCCATGTTCTCGCCGACGGAGTAGAAGTCGGACCGGCCGCCGTACTCCGGCTGGAGGGACAGGGCCAGGCGCGGGTTGCGGTCCCCGGCGGGTCCGCCGAGGATGCCGCCGGGCACGGCGGTCGGCGCGCTGCGCAGGGCGCCCCAGACCTGGCCGTTCGTGCCGTCGGGCAGGGGGCCCTCGGCGTGGGTGATGGTCATCGGCGCGAGCTCGGGGAGGGTGCGGCTGCCGAGGGTCAACGAGCCGGTGGCGGTGAGGACTTCGCACTTCCAGCGGGCCGCGTCGACCCCGGCGGGGATGGCCGGGCAGTCGCCGAAGTCGTACGCGGGCACGGCGGGCGCGGCGGGCTCGGCGGTGGCGGCCTCGGCCCCGGCCGCCGTGAAGGTGGCGGCTCCGAGCACGGCGGCGAAGGCGATGCCGGCGGCCGTGCGGCGGAGGGCCTGCGGGCGCTTGTCGGTGGTGATCTCCATGCCCCCAGCCTGCCGCCGCGCCCGCCCCGCGAGCTATCAGGGCGCCCCCTCGGCGTACCCCGAACCGACCCTGACGCCGCATCAGGGTCGGCTAGTCGCCCGAGCGGAAGCGGAGGCGGAGGTACTGGGCGTTCGGGCACTCCGAGTCGAAGTACTGGCGGCCGAGGGCGGGCGGCACTTCCGGGCCGGCGGTGATGCGTACGACTTCCAGTCGGGTGGCGGCGGCTGCGGCGGCCTCGGGGAGTTTCATGCGGGGGTGTCGGTGCGGAGGCGGGCGTGGAGGTGTTCGTCGTGCCAGCCGTCCGCGTGGAGGAGGGCGCCGCGCATCGTGCCTTCCAGGGCGAAGCCGGCCTTGGTCGCGATGGCGCATGAGGCCGGGTTGCGTACGGAGTGGGTGATGCGCAGGCGGTGCAGGCCGAGGTCTTCGAAGGCCCAGCGGGTGATGCGGGTCGTGGCCGAGGCCGTGGCGCCGCTGCCGCGGCCGGCGGGGAGGAGCCAGTAGAGGAACTCGCCGCTGCCGCCGCGCAGATCGAGGTCGGCCAGCCCGATCAGGCCGACGGCCGGGCGGGCGGCGGCCGGGGCGATCGCCCAGATCGCGGCCTCTTCGGCCTGCCAGAGGTCGCGGAAGTCCGCGGCCCGGCCCTCCGCTTCCGTCAACGTGCGGCGGGCCGGCCGGTTCCAGTGCCGGATGTCCGGGTCCTCGTACGCCGCGACGAGCGCGGGGGCGTCGGACGGCTGCCACGGGCGTAGCAGCATCCCGCCGGGGAGGGCGAACACCGGCTGGGGGAGGGCGGCCAGTCTGCCCGCCGGGACCACGGGGGGTATCTCGTCGGTCATCGACGCATCATGCCGGAGGCGCCCCGGTGTCCGTGGTGTTTTCCGTCGTGGCGTGGGTGAGGCTCTCCGCGATCCGGGCCAGGACTTCGAGGGCTTCGGCCTGCTGGTCGGGGGTCAGGTGGTCGGTGACGCTGCTTTCGAGTTCGGCCCAGATGTTCTCCACCTCGCGGCGCAGCGCGAGGCTGGCGGTGGTGGGTTCGATGATGGTGGCGCGCTTGTCGGTGGCGGAGGGGCTGCGGCGGACGAAGCCGGCGTGTTCGAGGCGCCTGATG
The DNA here is from genome assembly GCF_040684275.1 of Streptomyces sp. NPDC091371. Classification (NCBI taxonomy): domain Bacteria; kingdom Bacillati; phylum Actinomycetota; class Actinomycetes; order Kitasatosporales; family Streptomycetaceae; genus Streptomyces; species Streptomyces sp. NPDC091371. The sequence continues at coordinate 15,354 of NZ_JBFBFP010000019.1, read as the reverse complement.
GTGCGGGTCATGGTGGCGGCGTCGGATCCGAGCATGCGCACGAGGTCGGTCTGCCGCTGCGGGCCGCGGTCCCACAGCTGCATCATGACCAGTTCCTGGCCGGTGTGGAGGCCTACGCGGCGCAGGAGCTGCTGGGCGAGCATGCGGTGCAGGCGGGCGACGCGGAAGATCGCGTGGGAGACGGGGCCGGCCAGGACCGACGGCGGCATCGACGGGACCGACGCGTCTGACGGGGCGGCCGCCGTCCCGGCCGCGTCGGTGGCCGGTCGGTCGCTGCCGGTCGTGTCCTTCGGCTCGCTCATGGGTCCCTCGTTGCGGCGTGTAACTGCTCGGACAGAAACCACCCTATCGCGACCGGTTCCTGCGTGGAGCGGCCGCATATCTCCCTGTTCGGGCACCCCGAGGGCAGCATTTGTGACGTGGCTCACATGGGCGCGGGAATGGATGCGTGCGAGATACTTGTTCGGACAGTTAATCCGCGTGAGCGGTGCCACCTCAAGGACAAGGAACGTGATCATGACGACGGCATTCGACGCGTACGAGCTCGCGGGCAAGCGCCTGGCCAACCGCATCGCGATGGCCCCGATGACCCGCAGCCGCGCCCACGGCCCGGGGGCGACCGCCACGGACCTCATGGCGACCTACTACGCCCAGCGCGCGAGCGCCGGCCTGATCATCACCGAGGGCATCCAGCCCTCGGTGGTCGGCCAGGGCTACACCGACACCCCGGGCCTGCACTCCGCGGAGCAGGTCGCGGCCTGGCGCCCGGTGACCGAGGCCGTCCACCGCGAGGGCGGCGTGATTTTCGCGCAGCTGATGCACACCGGCCGGATCGGCCACCCCAGCCTGCTGCCGGACGGGCTGCTGCCCGTTGCCCCGTCCGCGGTGGCGGCGCGCGGGCAGGTCTTCACCCACCAGGGCATGCAGGACCTGACCGTTCCCGAGGAGCTGACCGAGGCCGGCATCGCCCGGACCGTCGAGGACTTCGCCGCCGCGGCGCGGGGCGCGGTGGCCGCCGGCTTCGACGGGGTGGAGCTGCACGGGGCGAACGGCTACCTGATCCACCAGTTCCTCGCCCCCGGCTCCAACCGGCGCACCGACGGCTGGGGCGGCTCGGTCAAGGGGCGGATCCGCTTCGCCGTCGAGGTGGCGACCGCGGTGGCCGAGGCCATCGGCGGGGAGCGGGTGGGCTTCCGGATCTCCCCCGGCAACCCGTACAACGACATCACCGAGGGCGACGACGTCGACGAGACGTACAGCGCCCTGGTTCAGCGGCTGGCACCGCTGGGCCTGGCCTACCTGCACCAGCTGGAGGCCGAGGGGCAGCGCGAGCTGGTCCTGCGGCTGCGCAAGGAGTGGCCCGGCACGTTCATCCTCAACCCGTACACCGGCGCGGACGTGACGGGGCCGGGGGAGCTCGAGCTGGTCCAGGACGGCACGGCGGACCTGATCGCCTACGGCGCGCTGTTCCTGGCCAACCCCGACCTCCCCGCCCGCCTCGCGGCCGGCGGCCCGTTCAACACCCCGGACACCGCCTCGTTCTTCGGCGGCGACCACCGCGGATACACCGACTACCCGGCCCTGGGCTGAGCGGATCGGCGGATTGGCTGCCCGAACAGCTAAGCCCGGACGCACCTTTCGGCGGGGAGCAGCAGGCGTGCGCGCTGCTCCCCGCCGTGCTCGGCGCCGGGCCCGGGTCAGGCCAGGGCCGGCTCCTTCGCCGGTTCGGTGCTCGCGGCGGCCGCGGTCGGCTCCGGGTCGGTGTTCAGCTCGGCCAGCATCTCCTTGGTGAAGCCGAAGAAGTAGGTGGCGGCGAAGCCCACCAGGTAGCCGACGGCCAGGCCGCCCGCGTAGATCGCGATGGTGAGGCCCATGCCCGACTTGCCGTCCAGGAGCGGGAACAGGGCCCAGCCCGAGGGGCCGATGGCGGTGGAGCCGAAGGCGGTGCCCAGCTGGTTGAAGAGGCCCACGAAGGCTCCGCCGGCCGCGCCGCCGACGCACGCCGTGATGAAGGGGCGGCCCAGGGGGAGGGAGACGCCGTAGATCAGCGGCTCGCCGACGCCCAGGAAACCGGCGGGGAGGGCCGACTTGATGGTGCTGCGGAGCGAGCCGTTGCGCGGGAGCCGGTAGTAGACGGCGATGGCCGCGCCGACCTGGCCCGCGCCCGCCATGGCGAGGATGGGCAGCAGGACCGTGTAGCCGGACTGCTCGATGAGGGTGGTGTGGATGGGGATGAGGGCCTGGTGCAGGCCCAGCATGACCAGCGGGAGGAAGAGCCCGCCGAGGACCAGGCCCGCGAAGGCGCCGCCGGTGGCGAGCAGCCAGTTGGCGAAGGTGCCGATGGCGGCGGAGGCCTCACCGGCGATGAACATCAGGCCGAACAGGGTGACCAGGCCCGAGATCAGGACCGTGAGGGTGGGGGTGACCAGGACGTCCAGAGCCTCCGGGACCCAGCGCCGGCACCACTTCTCCACGTACACCGCGAGCAGGGCGGCCGCCAGGGCGCCCAGTACGCCGCCCTGGCCGGGCTTGAGTTCCAGGCCGAACGCGGTGATCTTCGCGACCCCGGGGAAGACGATGATGGCGGCGACCGCACCGCCCAGGACGGCCGTGCCGCCGAACTCCTTCGCCGTGTTGTAGCCGACGAAGACGGCGATGAGGGACATGAACCCGGACGCCATCGCGGAGAGGGCCGGGACGAGGGCGGGCAGCCAGCCGAGGTTGGTGAGGACGCCGTTCAGGCCCGCGATCACACCGCAGCCGATCAGGGCCGGGATCAGCGGGACGAAGATGTTCGCGATGCGGCGCAGGAACAGCTTGAAGGGGGTGGCGTTGCGCGCCTTCTGCGCTTCCTTCAACGCCGCGCCCTGGGCCTGGAGTTCCTCCGCGGTGACCGCATGCGGCGTCGATGCCGAGCGGCCCTCCTCGACGAGCGCCTCGAACTCGGGGGTCACCCGGGCGACGGTGCCCGGGCCGAGCACGATCTGGTAGGTGTCGTCCTCGACCACGCCCATGACCGCGGGCAGCGCCTTCAGCGCCTCGTCGTCGACGAGCGAGCGGTCGCGCAGGGCGATGCGCAGCCGGGTCATGCAGTGGGCGATGGAGGTGATGTTGTCCGGGCCGCCGACGAGGGGGAGGATCGCGGCGGCGGTGGCGCGGTTCTTGTCCGTAGGCATATGGGGGTCGCCTTGCTGTGCGGGGGTGGTCGGCCTGTCAGTGGGTCGGGGCGGCTGCGGCCAGGGCGGCCCGCAGGTGGCCGTGGGAGTCGGCGAGGAGATCGGCGGCCTCGTTGCCGTCGACCCCGCCGAGGATGACGAGGACGGCGTTCTTGACCTCGCCGTCGGTGGCCCTCAGCGCGGCCTCGATCTCCTCGTCGGGCGCGCCGGTGGCCAGCGCCACGATGCGGCGGGCGCGGGCGCGCAGCTTTTCGTTCGAGGAGCGCATGTCGACCATGAGGTTCCCGTAGGTCTTGCCCAGGCGGATCATGGTGATCGTCGAGATGAGGTTGAGTACGAGCTTCTGCGCGGTGCCCGCCTTCAGGCGGGTGGAGCCGGTGAGGAGTTCGGGGCCGACGACCACCTCGATGCCGTGCTCGGCGGCGGCCGCGAGCGCGGAGCCGGCGTTGCAGGAGAGCCCGACGGCGAGCGCGCCGCGGGTACGGGCGAACTCGACGGCCCCGATCGCGTACGGGGTCCGGCCGGAGGCGGAGATGCCGATGACGGTGTCGTCCGGGCCGATGGCGAGCGCGGTGAGGTCCTCGGCGGCCAGCTCCCGCGAATCCTCGGCGCCCTCGACGGCCTTCACCATCGCGGAGGGGCCGCCCGCGATCAGGCCGACGACCGCCGCCGGGTCGGTGTTGAAGGTGGGCGGGCACTCGCTGGCGTCCAGCACGCCCATCCGGCCGGCGGTGCCGGCGCCCGCGTAGACGAGCCGGCCGCCGCGGGCCATCCGGGCGGCGATCGCGTCGATCGCGGCGGCGATCTGCGGGAGCTGCGCGGCGACGGCTGCCGGGACGGTGGCGTCCTCGGCGTTCATGGTGCGGGCGATGTCGAGGGTGGACAGCCGGTCGATCTCGGCGAGTTCGGGGCGGAAGGCCTCGGTGGTCAGGGTGGCGAGCTGGGCGCGGAGTTCGGCGTACGCGGTCATGTGGGTGCGGTGCCTTCCTAGCGGGCGGAGTGGCGGTGGGCGAGGGCCTCGTACGAGGCTGCGAGCGCGGGCGCGGCCCGCTCGTACGTCTGCTGCGCGACGGCGACGAACAGGCAGTCGACGACGAGGAGCTGACTGGTCCGGCTCGACATGGCGGCCGGGCGCAGCGCGGTCTCGCGGGCGGCGGAGGTCGCCAGGACGTGGTCGGCGTAGCGGGAGACGGGCGCGTTCGGGCGGCCGGTGAGGGCGATGGTGGTGGCGCCGCCCTCGAAGGCCGTACGGAGCGGCTCGATCACGTCGCCTGTGGAGCCGGAGTGGGTGATGGCGACGGCCACGTCGCCGGGGCGCAGCTGGACGGCGTTGGTGACGGCCAGGTGGGGGTCGCTGTGGGCGTGCGCGATCAGCCCGATGCGCAGCAGCTTCTGCGCGAGGTCCTGGCCGACGAGGGCGGAGGCGCCGATGCCGTAGATGTCGATGCGGCGGGCGGCCGCGAGGGCGGCGACGGCGGCGCCGAGCTGGGTGAGGTCGAGGCCGGCGGCGGTGTCGGCGAGGGTCTGCGCCTCCTCGTGCGCCAGCTTGGCGACGACCTCCGCGAGGGGGTCGTCGACGGCTATGTCGACGGTGACGGCGGGGGCGGCGCCGGACTCCTGCTGCGCGGCGAGGGCGGCGAGCGCGAGGCGCAGGTCGCGGTAGCCGGGGTAGCCGAGGAGGCGGGCGGTGCGGACGACGGTGGCCTCGCTGGTCCCGGTGCGCTCCGCGAGGGCGGTGACGGTGAGCTGCGCGCACCCGGCGGGATCGGAGACGACGGCTTCGGCGACGGACTGCATGGACCGGGTCATGGAGGGCCCGAGACTCCGCACGCGCGCCCGCAACGCGGTGGCCGGCGGAGCCGGCGGGGCGGGCTGGTCCGGCGGGTGCGGGCTGGTCCGGCCCCCGGCTTCGGCGCCGGCGCCGGCTCCGGCTCCGGCCCCGGCGGGCTCCGTGTGGGCGGCCTGCGTACCGGCGGGGTCCGCAGGGGCTGCGGAAGGCTGCCGCAGCGGGCTGAAAGTTTCCTTCTGGTTCCTGCTCACACGTGAAATCTATTTTCAGCCGCCCTGGGCGGCAAGGCGCCATTCGGCCCCCGAGAAGAGGACCTTCGTCACCGGGCCCTCGCGGGTTCACAATGGGCCCATGGACCACGCGACCCCCCTGGAACAGGCGCTGCACGTCGCCCGTGCACTTGTTCTCGCCGATCTCGCCGCCGGCGAGGTCGCCGATGCCGATGTCGTCTCCCTCGTCGAGGACTCGGTCACGCACCGCCGGTGGTGGGTGGAGCAGTGGCCGGAGGGGGTCGACTACCTTGCCGGACTCGTCGCCCAGGACGTGCAGGACGCACTGCTGGAGAAGTACGGCCGCTGGCCGCTCTGCCCGGTCTGCGGGCACGGCGACCCGCACGCGCTGGACGTGGAGCCGGAACTGGGACCCGACCCGCACTGGGTGTGTTCGGAGGCGGGCGTGAGGGTGGCGGCCGTCGGCGCCCTCGGGCCGGTCTTCCACCCGGGCCGGTGAGCCGCCGGTGACGGTGTACATCGACCCGCCGACCTGGCCGGGCCACGGCCGCATGTGGTCACACCTGGTCAGCGACGTCTCGTACGAGGAACTGCACGCCTTCGCCGCGTCGATAGGCTGCCCGCCGCGCGCCTTCGAACGCGACCACTACGACGTGCCCTCGCACCGCTACGCCGACGCGGTCGCGGCGGGCGCGGTGGAGATCGGCAGCAAGGAACTGGTCCGCCGCCTCACGGCCGCGGGCCTGCGCCGCCCGAAGGGGCGCCCGCTGGTGTAGGCGGCCTCAGGCCGTCAGCAGCACCCGCGTGCCGGCTCCCGTCGCCGCTGCCGCCGTACGGCGCGGAGGCAACAAGGTAGGGCAGAGCGTGCCCGGCCGCCAGGCCTGATCCGGGCATTCGCCGGACCCGGATCGGGCGGGACGGTCACGCGTGTGCGGAGGCCTCGGCCGGGGCAGCCGCCGAGGCCGGTGCGGCCGATGCGGCCGGGCCGGAGGCCACCACGCGGCCCGGGACGCGGCGGTCCAGGCGGAGGGCGATGACGGCCAGGGCGATGGCCGTGAGGGTCATCGCCGCGCCCGCCCAGGCGGTGGCGGCGAAGCCGAGGCCCGCGTCGATGACGGTGCCGCCGAGCCAGGGGCCGCCCGTGTTGCCGAGGTTGAAGGCGGCCGTGGTGGTGGCGCCGGCCAGGGTGGGGGCGGCGCCGGCGACGTTGAACATGCGGGCGTTGAGCGCCGGGGCGGTGAAGAAGGCCGAGACGCCCAGGAGGAAGGACAGGGTGATCGCCGCGACGGCCGTGGAGGCCAGGAGGGCGAGCGCGGTCAGGAACGCCGTGGACGCGGTGATGCCCCAGATCATGACGCCGAAGAGGTGCGCGTCCGCGACCCGGCCGCCGATGGTGGTGCCGACGAGGGCGCCGATGCCGAAGAGGCCGAGGATCCAGGGGACCCAGCCCGAGTCGAGCCCGGCCACGTCCGTGAGCAGCGGTGACAGGTAGCTGAAGGCGCAGAAGACGCCGCCCCCGGCGAGGGTGGTGACGCCGACCGCCAGCCACACCTGGCGGTCGCGGTAGATGCGCAGTTCGCGTCCGAGGGTGGGGCGCTCGGCGGGGAGGGGGATCTTCGGGATCAGCGCCAGGATGCCGGCCAGGGCGATCGCGGAGGCCGCGCCGACCGCCCAGAACGCGGAGCGCCAGCCCAGGTGCTCGCCGAGGAACGCGCCCGCCGGGACGCCGAGGACGTTCGCGATGGACAGGCCGCCGATCATGACGGCCATCGCCCGGGCCCGCTGGTCCTTGTCCACCATGGCGATGGCGACGGCCGCGCCGACGGCCCAGAAGCCCGCGCACGCGAGGGCCGAGACCACGCGGGAGGCGAAGAGGAGCTCGTAGGAGGGGGCGAGGGCGCCCGCGACCTGGCCGAGGCCGAAGAGGGAGATCAGGGCGACGAGCGTGGTGCGGCGCGGGAGGCGCAGGGTGGCCACGGCCAGCAGCGGCGCCCCGATGACCATGCCGATCGCGAAGGCGGATATGAGCAGGCCCGCCTGGGGGATGGTGACGCCCATGTCCTCGGCGATGGGCGGCAGCAGCCCGGACAGCATGAACTCGCTGGTGCCGAGCGCGAAGACCGACAGCCCGAGGACGTAGACGGCCACGGGCATGCGGGGGCGCTCGGAGCGCTCGGCCTGGTCGGGGTGAGTGGGGTGTGCGGTCGGTGCGGGGCGTGCGGCATCGGCGGGCATGACTGTGACCAACCGCCGTGAACGGGATCAAATTCCCCGTATTTCCTCCAGGTGGGAAAGCTCTCCCGCGAGGTTGGCGCGCGCCGGGGCCTCCCAGTGCGCGGCTCCGTACGGCGTGCGGTAGAGCCGCGGCAGGCCGAGCAGCTGGCGCAGTACGGCGGCGCGGCCGGTGCGGAAGGCCTCGTCGGGGACGAAGCCGTACTCGTCGCGGACGGCGGCCGCGTACGCCGCGTAGGCGTCCGGGGTGCCGGCGAGGACGGCGAGGTCGGCGTCGCAGAGGGCCTCGCCGTTGGTGTCGCCGGGGGCGGGGTCGTGGGTGACGGTGAGCCGGACCAGCCGGGCAACCTCGGCGGTGCGCGCGGCGTCCACGCCCAGCTCGGGCAGGGCGCGCTCGGCCATGGCGGCGCTGCGCTCCTCGTTCTCGGAGCGGTCGGGCCGGTACACGGCGTCGTGGAACCAGGCCGCGAGCCGGACGGCCGCGGGGTCGGCGGCGTGCGGGGCCAGTACGTCGATCCGCGCGAGTACGTCGGCCAGGTGCGCGGTGGTGTGGTAGCGGCGCTGGGGCTCCGCCCAGGCGGCGAGGAGGCGGTCGGCGTACGGGCCGGGGTCGCGGTCGGGGTCGGCTCCGGCCGCGGTGACGGTGGCCTGCCAGCGGGCGCGCAGTGCGGGGGTGTCGTCGTGCGGGGTGCCTGTGTCCATGCGCACATTGTGCGGGTGGCGTGATTGTGCTGGTGGAGCGCGGGCGGAGACCCGTACCCTGATATTGGACTAGACCTATTTTCCATTACCGGACGAAGGACGGCATCTGATGAGCAACCGTGCGCTCCTGGAGGTGATCGCCCTCGACGTGGAGGACGCGATCGCGGCCCAGGCCGGTGGGGCGGACCGACTCGAAGTGGTCACCGACATCGCCGCCGACGGGCTCACCCCGCCGCGCGAGACCTTCGCGGCGATCAGGGCGGCGGTCGACATCCCGCTGCGCGTGATGCTCCGCAAGACGGACGGGTTCGCGGCGGGCGACGTCTCCGTACTGGTGGAGGCGGCGCGGGAGCTGCGGGCGGAGGGGGCGCAGGAGTTCGTCCTCGGCTTCCTGAACTCGGACGGCAGCCCCGACCTGGCCGCCGTCGAGGCGCTGGTGGCGGAACTGGACGGCTGCCGGTGGACCTTCCACCGGGCGATCGACCGCGCGGCGGACCGGGACGGGCTGCGCAAGGCGCTCGCGGATCTGCCCGGGCTGGACACCTACCTGACGGCCGGCTCGGCGGCCGGCGTTGACGAGGGCCTGCCGGTGCTCCTCGCGGAGGCGGCGCGGGCGGGCGAACCGGGGTACGGGGCGCGGATCCTCGTCGGCGGCGGCCTGGCGCTGTCGCACCTGCCGGTGCTGCGGGGCGCGGGGGTGGACGCCTTCCACATCGGCGGAGCGGCGCGTCCCGACGGGTGGGGGCGCCCGGTCTCGGCGGCGGCCGTCGCGGAATGGCGGGCCGCCTTGGCCTGACCCTGCGGGCCGGCTGTTTCGCCCGGCGGGGCTGGGAGGCGCGACGTGCACTTGGCGGTCTACGTCAGCGAAATCCAGCCCCTCCGGCGTTTGAGGAGCGGGTCTGGGCGGAGCCCAGGTGCCGCGGAGCGGCATTTCAGGCTTGCCGCCCCGCACCCGGCACCCCGCACCCGGCACCCCGCACCCGGCACCCCGCACCCGGCACCCGGCAGCGGTCAGGCGAGGGCCTCCGGGAGGGCGGCCGCGTGGAGGAGGGTCAGGCCTGAGACGGCTCGGGTGAGGCAGACGTACAGGCGGCGCAGGCCCGTCCGCTCGTCCGGTTCGCCGTCCACGATCGCGGCCGGCTCGTCCAGGACCACGTAGTCGTACTCCAGGCCCTTGGCGAGCGAGGCGGGCACAAGGGTCAGACGGGACTCGGCCGTCGTCTCCTCGCCGGGCGAAAGGTACGCGAGGCCCGCCGCCCGCAGGGCCTCCGCCAGGTCCGGGATCCGGGCGTCCGCCGCGATCAGGCCGATCGAGCCCTCGTACGCGAGGGACTCGCGGCAGGCCGACAGCACCGAGTCCGTGAGGTCGGACGGCCCGGCCACCGCGGAGATCCGCAGGGAGCCCGGCGTCTCGCGGACCGAGGAGACCGCCGCCAGCCCCGGCGAGATCGACGGCAGCAGCCGGGACGCGTACGCGATCACCTCGCGCGGCACGCGGAAGCCCGCCGTCAGCTCCTCGACCACCGCCTGCGGCTTGCCCAGGTGGGCCAGGGCCTCGTCCCAGTCCCGCGTGGCCCACGGGGTGGTGCCCTGCGCGAGGTCGCCCAGTACCGTCGCCGAGCCCGTCGTGCAGCGCCGCCCCACCGCCCGGTACTGCATCGGGGACAGGTCCTGCGCCTCGTCGAGGACCACATGGCCGAGGGAGTGGGTGCGCTCCACCAAATCGGCCGCCTCGTCGATCAGGACCAGGTCCGCCGCCGACCACTTCGCCGACTTCACGCTGCGGAACGGCTTCGGCCACACCAGCAGCTTCTGCTCGTCCTCGTCGAGGACGCCCGCCGCGTGCAGCGCCAGGAACTCCGGGTCGGACAGGAGGCGGAGCACCAGCTTCGCCGGGTCGACCGGCGGCCAGATCTCCTTGACCGCCGCCTTCACCGCCGCGCCCCGCGCCACCGCGTCCTGGACGCGGTCGTCCGGCGCCTCGCCCGCCTGCTCCATCCGCACCAGGACCGCGTGCGCGATGCGCTGCGGGAGCGCCTCGCGGGCGGCCCCGTAGCGGATGTCGCGGTTCTGGAGCTCCTCGACCATCTCGGCCAGCTCGTACGACGGCACGCGCCAGCGGCGTGAACCGCGCACCACCATCAGCGCCTCGGTGGGGGCCGTGACGTGCGATTCGAGGGCGCGGCGCAGCACCTCCGCCATCCGGGCGTCGCCCTTGACCACGGCGGTTTCGGCGGCGTCCGTACCGCGTACCTCCAGGCCCTCGCGGGCCACCAGGTCGTCGACGGTGGCCTGCTTGACCTCCAGCTCGCCCAGCGCGGGCAGCACCTGCTCGATGTAGTGCAGGAAGGAACGGTTCGGCCCGATGACGAGCGTGCCGGTACGGGCGAGGCGGTCGCGGTGCGCGTACAGCAGGTACGCGACCCGGTGCAGGCCGACTGCCGTCTTCCCGGTGCCGGGGCCGCCCTGCACGCAGACGGAACCGGACAGCCCGGAGCGGACGATCTCGTCCTGCTCGGGCTGGATCGTCGCGACGATGTCCCGCATGGGGCCGACGCGCGGGCGCTCGATCTCCTGCTGGAGCAGCTTGCTGACGGCGGGTCCCCCGGCGGAGCCGGATGGTGTCACAGCGGCGGGGTCGGAGAGGTGCTCGTCCTCGTAGGCGGTCAGCTCCCCGCCGGTGTAGCCGAAGCGGCGGCGCAGCGAGACGTCCTGCGGGTCGGTCTTGGAGGCCCGGTAGAACGGCTGGGAGACGGGCGCGCGCCAGTCGATGACCATCGGGTCGCCGCCGGCGTCGTGGACATGGCGGCGGCCGATGTAGAACTGCTCCCCCTCGGCGCCTTCGGCGAGCTCCGCGCCGGGCGCGTGCAGGTAGTCCAGGCGGCCGAAGAAGAGGGGGGTGTGGGAGAGGTCGGCGAGGGCCTTGATGCGGTCGTCGATCTGGGCCTGGAGGACGATGGCGTTGACCCAGTTCGCGGTGACGTCGCGGATGTCGAGGGCCTCCACGTCCTCGCGCATGGCGCGGAGCGCGGCGCGGGAGGCGGCGAGGTGCGACCTCTCGCGGCCGAGGGGATCGGTGTCGGGGGCGTGCGCGGGCACGGGACTGCCTCCAGCTGCTGGTACGGAACAGTTGGCCCGCCGGTTTCCGGCCGGAGGGCGGCTCTCCCCGGTGGGGCGGTGGGAGGCGGCAAGAGCGGAGATTCTAGTCACCGCGGCGGGCCGGCGCGAACGGATTGCGGGGGCCGGAAGTCCCGCCCGCCCGGGTCCTCCGTCCGGGTGTCGTACCTGGGGTTGTCACCCTTTGGGGAGGGGCACCGGGGTGTCGCATGGGCCCCGAGGAGGACGCGGGGGGCCTTGAGGTTCCGTCCGCAGACCGATGTGGTGCGGCGGCCGAAAACGCACCATGGATACATGAGCACCGCAACCTTCACCCCGATCCAGGGCGGCCGCCCGAGCGGCGCCACCGCCACCTCCGACACCCCGCCCCGGCACTTCGTCGGCAATGCGCTGCGCGCGGCGAAGGTCTTCGCCGCGGCTGCCGTGAGCGTCGTCGTCCTGGGCGAATACGCCGAGGACGCGGGCGTCATACGCCGCTGACCTCCGGTCCGGCCACCGGGTACGTCCGCCTGTGCGGCGCCGCTGCCGGGGGCGCTGCCCCCGGACCCCCGCGCCTCAAGCGCCGGCAGGGGCTGGATGTGGCCTGTCAGTCCGCCGCCAGCAGCTCGTCCGCGTCCATGATCCGGTACGCGTAGCCCTGTTCGGCCAGGAAGCGCTGGCGGTGGGCCGCGAAGTCCTGGTCGATGGTGTCGCGCGCGACGACCGAGTAGAAGCGGGCCTCGTGGCCGTCCGCCTTCGGGCGCAGGACGCGGCCCAGGCGCTGTGCCTCCTCCTGGCGGGAGCCGAAGGTGCCCGACACCTGGATGGCGACCGTCGCCTCCGGCAGGTCGATGGAGAAGTTCGCGACCTTCGACACCACCAGCACGCTGATCTCGCCCTCACGGAAGGCGTTGAACAGCTTCTCCCGCTGCGCGTTCGACGTCTCGCCCTTGATGACGGGGGCGTCCAGGTGCTCGCCCAGCTCGTCGAGCTGGTCGATGTACTGGCCGATCACCAGGGTCTGCTCGCCCTTGTGCTTGCGGACCAGCGCCTCGGTGACCTTCCGCTTCGTCGCGGTCGTCGCGCAGAAGCGGTACTTCTCCTCCGTCTCGGCGGTCGCGTACGCGAGCCGCTCGCTCTCGGTGAGGTTCACGCGGACCTCGACGCAGTCCGCCGGGGCGATGTAGCCCTGCGCCTCGATCTCCTTCCACGGCGCGTCGAACCGCTTCGGCCCGATGAGCGAGAAGACGTCCGACTCGCGCCCGTCCTCACGGACCAGCGTGGCCGTCAGGCCGAGCCGCCGGCGGGCCTGGAGGTCGGCGGTGAACTTGAAGACCGGCGCGGGCAGCAGGTGCACCTCGTCGTAGACGATCAGGCCCCAGTCCCGGGAGTCGAAGAGCTCCAGGTGCGGGTAGACGCCCTTCCGCTTGGTCGTGAGGACCTGGTACGTGGCGATGGTGACGGGGCGGATCTCCTTGCGGGTGCCGGAGTACTCGCCGATCTCCTCCTCCGTGAGCGAGGTCCGCTTCACCAGCTCGTGCTTCCACTGGCGGGCCGAGACGGTGTTCGTGACGAGGATCAGCGTCGTCGCCTTGGCCTTCGCCATCGCCCCGGCGCCGACCAGCGTCTTGCCGGCGCCGCAGGGCAGCACGACCACGCCGGAGCCGCCGTGCCAGAAGCCCTCGACGGCCTGCTGCTGGTACGGGCGCAGCGCCCAGCCGTCCTCGGCCAGGTCGATCGGGTGGGCCTCGCCGTCCACGTACCCGGCGAGGTCCTCGGCCGGCCAGCCCAGCTTGAGCAGCGTCTGCTTGATCTGCCCGCGCTCGGAGGGGTGCACGGCCACGGTGTCGGCGTCGAGCCGGGCCCCGACGAGCGGGGTGATCCGCTTGGACCGCAGGATCTCCTCCAGCACCGGCCGGTCCGTGCTGGTCAGGACCAGCCCGTGCACGGGGTGCTTGGAGAGGGTGAGGCGCCCGTACCGGGCCATGGTCTCCGCGACGTCGACGAGCAGCGCGTGCGGGACGGGGTAGCGGGAGTACTCGACGAGCGCGTCGACGACCTGCTCGGCGTCGTGCCCCGCGGCCCGGGCGTTCCACAGGCCGAGCGGGGTGATCCGGTAGGTGTGGATGTGCTCGGGAGCCCGCTCCAGCTCGGCGAAGGGCGCGATGGCGCGGCGCGCGGCTCCGGCGAGCTCGTGGTCGACCTCCAGGAGGAGGGTCTTGTCGCTCTGGACGATGAGAGGCCCGTTCACGCACGTCCCTTTCCGGCATGGGGTGGTCCGCCCGGGCGCGGGCGGCCAAACCTCCAGTCTGCCGTATCGCCGGGCGTGCGGGGTGGTTCTGGGTGGGCGAAGCGGTGGGCGAAGCCGTTGACGGGTGGGTGCGGGGGCGGGTTGGGTGGGCGGATGCTGATGTCTGATCTTCGTATCGAGGTGGTCGGCGATGAGGCCGGCGATGAGGCCGCGCAGCGGGACTGGCGGATCGTCCACAACCTGATCATCCCGACGGACCCGCTGTCCCCGGACGAGGTCCGGGACCGGGCCGGGCGCCATCGGCTGGAGGTGGCGTACCTCGGTGCGGAGCTGGTGGGGTGCATGACCGTCCGGCCGCCCGAGGGCGAGGCGGCCGTGGCCACCGTGATCGCGCGGGTGCTGCCCGAGTACCGGCGGCGCGGCTTCGGCACGCGGCTGTACGGGCTCGGGCTGGCGCGGGCGCGGGAGCTCGGGGCCGAGCGGATTCAGACCGTGGTCCTGGAGTCCAACCCGGAGGGGCTGCGGTTCGCGCTCGCGCAGGGGTTCGTGGAGGTCGAGCGCTACCTGCTGCCCGGGGACACCGTGCCGTTCATCGACCTCGAACTAGCGTGAGGCGAGGCCGCGTACGAGCAGCACCAGGCCGCCGCGGAACTCCTGGTCCGGGGTGAGGGTCGGGGCGCCGTGGGCGGCCTGCGTCATGTGCGGGAACTCTTCCGGCGGTAGGGCGGCGATGGCCGTGTGCCCGCGCCGGAGAGGGCGCCGAGGTGTTCCTGCTGGACCGCGCCGATCACGTAGGCGAGCAGGGCCCGCAGGGCGATGATCCGCTCCTGGGGCCCGATGCCGGCCTCGCTGAGCACCCCGAGCAGCGTCTCGCCCCAGCGCATCACGCTTCCCGAGCGGTGGCGGTGGGGTGAAGTCGACGGCGCTGAGCACCCGTACAGCGTGCTGGACGGGGGCGACGGAGCGGCCGCCTAGGTCATCGGATGCCTGTACATCCACCCCTCCCGCGAGGATGCCGGGCGGGTCGTCGTCAGCCACTGGGTGCGCGCCGACCGGGCGCACCTCGACGCCGAGGTGTACGAGGCCGTCAGCCGCTGGCTCGCGGAGGTGTGGCCGTTCGACGGCGGGCGGATCGACTACGCGCCGAGGTGAGGCAACGGGCCCGAGGCGTACGGGGTTTCCGCGGGCAGCAGGGCCCGGGCCGCGTCCGGCTCGCCGGATCGGAGGAGGCCGTGGATCTCCCGGGCGAGGGGGGTGACGTCGCGGATGGAGACCGTCCACTCGTCGGCGTACGCGCGGGAGAGCGGGCCCGAGAGGCCCAGCTGGAGCGAGCGGTACGGGAGGGGGCCGAGGTGGAGGTCGCGCTCCGGATCCCACTGGACCCGCGCCGACGTCGTCCGCACCGACTCCCGCCAGGCCGCGCGGTCCGCGTGCACGCTGGGGGCGTAGTGGGACAGGCAGGCCTCGTGCAGCGCGCGGTCGAAGCCGGCGCGGGTGATCTCGACGGCCAGCACCGTCTCCTGGTCGGCCTTCGCGGCCCAGCCGCAGCGGTACATCATCCACAGGAACGAGGGCTTGATCCAAGTCATCCGCTCGCGCTTCCAGGCGGGCGGGAAGCGGCCGTCTCGCGCCGCGGGGAGGCCGAGGGAGGGGGAGTAGGCCTGGTAGACCGTGACGGTGGTGTCGGTGTGCGCGGCTCGGATCTGGCGGGTGGGTACGTCTTGCATGCGGCTTAGGGTGCGGGGTGGTTGGGGCAGGCCGCCAGCCGTTTTCCCGGCGGGGCGGGGCGGGGCGGGTGCGGCGCCGTTGCGGGGGGGGGGGGGGGGGGGGCCGGCCCGGCGGGGCCCCCCCCCGCCGCCCCGGCGGGGGGCCGCGGGC